>JBBQRJ010000545.1:0-3505 GCA_038214955.1 Aggregatilineales bacterium
AGCGGCTTTTCGCCCATGCGATCCCGCGCCAGCATTAAACGACGCTGAGTCGAGTCCCACAGCGCAAACGCGAACATGCCGCGCAGCGATTGAAGCATAGACAGTCCGTCACGGCGATAGAGTTTGAGCAGCGTTTCGGTATCACTGTTGGAACGGTAGCGACTGCCGTCTAGTTCGAGCATCGAGCGCAAACGGGGATGGTTATAAATCTCCCCGTTGAAGGCGATGATGAGATTGCTATCACGCATGGGGAGAGCGCCACTTGGAGAAAGGTCTTGAATCGCTAGACGCTGATTTCCTAACCCGCACGCGCCATCAATGATTACAGCGCCTTGATCGGGTCCCCGGTGGAAGATCATCGCCAGCATGGGGGCGATTTCGGCTTCAGTGGCAGACGATCCATCAAAGTGAAAAACACCAGCAATTCCGCACATAAGCCTGTCTGTACTATTACAAATGATGTTGGCTATTGTTGCGAAATTTTGATTGTTTAGCAACCCCGCGCTAAAAAAAGGACTGAGGCAAGTATCATTCCCTCACCCCACGCCAACAGGAAAATTTTTTCTCCCCTCCCTGAATTCAAAGAGGGGTCAGAAATAGGCGTCTGCGTAAGGTGAGTGATGCATCCAAAAATATTGAAAATACACCGATTGGCAGTGAGTGTCACGGGGTTACAGGTGCGAATAGACCTCAAGCGTGAGGTCTGCCATACGATCCACGTTGAAGGAGGTTTCAAGCCGATCCTGTCCTACCAGCCCCATGTGACGGCGCAGCGCCGAGTCGCGCAGCAGTTCGCTGATCGCGGCGGCAAGCGCGGCGGGGTCACGCGGCGGGATGAGCGTTCCGGTTTCACGGTCAAGCACAATTTCGGGGATGGCGCTCACCGATGCCGCGACAATGGGCGTTTGCTGTGCCATCGCTTCGAGGAGAACCAAGCCAAAACCTTCCCATAAACTGGGCGCAAGGAATAGATCGAACGCCGCCATGAGTGACGCCGTATCCTCACGCCAGCCGATGAAATGGACGCGGTTTGCGATACCGAGCGCCCGCGCTTCGGCTTCAAGCGAGGGGCGCAAATTGCCTTCCCCCGCGATCACCAGCACGGTATTCGGGAAATCGAGGCGGGCGAAGGCTCGAAGCGCGTAAGCGACACCCTTCTGCGCGACCAAACGGCAGATGATGCCGAGGATCAGCGCGTCGTTCGGCAGGTTGAGTTCAGCGATCAGGTCAGCGCGGGCATCCCGTCGATCTCGCTGCGGCACGCTCAAACCGTAGTGAACTGTGTGAATTTTCGCGGGTTTAACCCCTTCCACGCGGATGCAAAATTGCCGGATCGACTCGGAGATGGCGATCCCACCGGAGGACAGCCACCACAATAAACGGTTGATCAGGCGCATGGGCAGGAGAACGCGAAATTGATCATCATTGTGACGGCTCATCACCACGCGGCGCACCCGTGCCAGTTTCGCCGCGATCACGCCGTACATATCCGCGTGGAGCAAATGGGTATGTACGATGTCCGGTTTCAACTGGCGGATCGCCGTCCGCAAGCGCCCGATGACCGTGAAATCAATGTGACGCACAATCGGCACGCGCACGACGGTCACGCCCTGGGGCACGAAATCTGCGACGGGTTTATTCGGCTCGTGAATCAGGATGAGCGACACCTCGACGCCGCGCCGCTGGAGCGCGGGCAGCAAGGTCATGAGGTGGCGTTCTGCCCCGGCAATCCGGGTCGCCTTGATGATGTGAACAACTTTCATACATTCGCCTTCTGACCCCCTCCCCAACCCTCCCCCGAATTCAGGGGAGGGCGCAAGCAGACTCGCCTTTTTCTCCCCTCCTTGAATTCGGGGTGGGGACGGGGGTGGGGTTATCCCCTTTTGAGAAACCAGTCGATGGTTCGCGCCAAGCCCGTGTCAAAATCTACGACGGGCGAGAAGTCGAGCAAATCCCGCGCTTTGTCGATGCCAGCCCGTGAATGCTTGACATCTCCCTTGCGCGATTCAGTGAAGGTCGGCTCAATGTTCGTCCCCAACACAGCGTTGATCTTCTCGATCAGGTCAAGCAAGCTGATTCGCCCGCCTGTCGCCATATTCATCATTTCGCCTGACGCTTCCGGCGCTTTGATCGCCAGCAGGTTGCCATGCACGACGTTATCAATGAACGTGAAATCGCGGCTCTGCGTGCCGTCACCGTGAACGGTGGGCGACTGCCCTTTCGACATGGCGGCGATGAACTTGGGGATCACGGCGGAATACTGCGACGTTTCGTCCTGTCGCGGTCCAAAGACGTTGAAGTAACGCAGCGCAACCGTTTCTAGCCCGTAAACCTGTGTGAAGGATTTACAGTAAAATTCGCCCGCCAATTTCGCCACCGCATAGGGTGATATCGGGTCGGGCGTCAAATCTTCAGTTTTATACTCGGCGTCTACATCGCCATAGGCTGATGAGGATGCCGCATAAGCGACTCGCTTCACACCCGCGTCACGCGCCGCCAGCAGCACATTCAGCGTCCCGGTGACGTTCATTTCGTTGGTGGTCAGCGGGTCTGCGACGGAACGCGGCACAGAGGGCAGCGCCGCTTGATGAAACACGTAATCTGCCCCGACGAACGCTTTATCGAGCGCGTCTTTATCCGTAATGCTGATCTCGAACACTTCGAGTTCGCCTGTCAGCGTAGACAGGTTATCACGCTTGCCTGTGGTGAAGTTATCGACAATGCGGACGCGATGCCCTTGACGCAGCAAATGGTCTGCGATGTGCGACCCGATGAAACCCGCGCCGCCGGTGACAACATAAGTTTCGGTCATTGTACCTTCTCTATCATAAGCATGGATACCTCAGTTAAAAGTCGAAAGTTGAAAGTTAAAAGTGAGAGCATCTCCGAATATCCGACTCAGTGGATTTCCCAATTCGGGGAAATGAGCAAGTAACACCCTTGTTTTCTCGCCACTTCCCGCTTGCGTGAGAGCGAGGTTGGGGAGAGGTAATTTTCAGACACGCTCTCACTTTCAACTTTCGACTTTTAACTTTTAACTTCTTGGTTTTTCGTCTGCACAGTCGATTGTAGCTGATATTTGCGCCGGATGAACATCATGAAGATGAAGGCGGTTGCTAACAACGCTAAACCCATCCCGCCCGTGATGAGCGCGGTTTCGGGTGGCATGATGCTCACCAGCACGCCCAACGCCCCGAAAAACAGGCACGCGCAATAGAGTACGAACAGCGTCCAACGCTGTGAGAGTCCGAGACTCATCAAGCGGTGTGAGGTGTGATCTTTCCCCGCTTGCCCCGGTGATCGCCCCTCAAGGATGCGCGTGATCACGACCAGATGAATATCGAAGATGGGCAGCGCCAGCACCAGAATCGGAACCATCCATGTGACGCTCAACGGCTGTGTGCCAAATTCCAGTTTGATCCCCAAGACCGCCAGCGTGAAGCCCAACACCATCGACCCCATGTCGCCCATGAAGATGCTGGCGGGGTTGAAGTTGTAGATCAAA
>JBBQRJ010000546.1:0-3501 GCA_038214955.1 Aggregatilineales bacterium
GCCATAACCTGCTGGCGTAAATTCGATGTTCGGTGCGGCAAGATCAACCGTGCGACATGCCAGCGCGGGATCAGTGTTGATCGGACACGGCGGATCGAGCGCCAAACGCACGGTGTGATAACCGTTCACGGGCAGCGGCACACGGATCGCCGTTTCCCCGTCGATATACCAGCGATGCACAGGCATTTCGTTGACCAAAAGAGTCACATTGCGCTCAGTTCCGCTTAGTATGGCGTTAAACCACGCCCAACCGCTTTCAGGCGCGTAGAGTGACACATCTACCGGGTTCTCGATTTGCTCGACGTGTGGGGGAATCAACTGGAATCTAGGCGGGTTTATCGGATCGGGTGTGTCGAACAGCGCGATTTGCCCATCCTCGTAAAACGGATCGCCTAACTGCTCCCGCGCTGACCGTTCGAGCGATCCATCATCATAAGCGCGATGGATCAGCACCACATCTGCGCCCGACCCATTGAGTAGCGCCGGATCGAAGGTTTGCAGCAAATTGAGCTTCGCCGGATCAACAGGCGTTTGCCGCGTGACCTGCCCCGCGATCAACGGTAGGTGATGCGCCGTTTGCCAGTAGAGATCGGTTTTCGCGGCGATCAAGTTGTCCCACGGGGCGCTGAACACGGCGCGAATATCATCTCGATCTGCTAATGCGTTGATCCCTGCGGGAATATCAGCGGAAATCGTCGGGAGCGGAAAAAACGTCTGATACTCGAAGATGATCACGAGGCTCATCAAGCCGAACACGCCGCCCCGTATCACAGGTTGCTTGATCCAGCGGTAGACGATCACCGCGCCGTAACCCGCCATAATCGCTATCGCCGTCCCCACCAAGAAATTAAAGCGTCCCGGTGTGCGGGCAAGGTTGAAGATCGGCAGGTCTGCGATGAGCGCGAACGGGAGCGGGATATAGCTTCGGTAGGCGTCCGCATTGATCATCACGGGTTGGTCGAAGACTTTCAGCAGCACCCCAAGCGAGAGAATCCACGCCAGCAGCGCAATCCAGCCCCATTGACGCGCCCATTGAACGCGCACGAGCGCAATCACACACAGGATCGCCGCCACGACGCCGATGTATGCCGCGCCTTCATCCAAGTTGATGCCTAAAACGCGGTGCGTGACCTCGAATTGATCAAACAGTGGGTGATTAAACGACGGCGTAACGACCCCTAGCAGGTCGGCGCTGTAGCGGACGGTATCGCCTGTTTGCTCGAATGCTGTTGTGTTGAAGGTCGCACGGGCAACGGGCAGCGCGAGGATCAACGCGACCACGCCGCCCATCACACAGGCGGCAATCAGGCGAAACAATGCGAGTCGGTCACGGCGAATCAAGTACCCTAGCGCGAATACAGCAGTCAGCGGCAGCACCACATAGATCAATTGCAACGTGTGACCCGCCGCGCTCAACACGAATCCCAATGCCGTCAACGGTATCCACTGGCGGGATCGGCTCAAGTGAAACAGCCCATAGATATAGATCGGCACGCCCCACTGTACCAGCAATCCCGCATGACCCGCCCCCAAATGTCCCTGCATCGTCGGGTAGAGCATGAAGATCAAGCCAGCGAGAAAAGCAGGAAAGAAAGAAAGGACTGAGGACTGAGGACTGAGGACTGAGTTAAAAGAATCAACTCGTTTTGAAGGTGTCGCTTTTGCCTCACCCCCACTCGCGGCGCTCGTCTCCCCCTCTCCCTTGGGAGAGGGGGTCGGGGGGTGAGGCGTAGTCAAATAAGTTGCTAACCAGAACATCGACAGCCCATTGAGCGCCATCGTGAGCAGCAGAGTCACGTTGGAGGCAGCAGGAATGGGCAGCACGAACGCGAACAACCACGCGGGGAAGAATTGCAGCGGGTTCGCCCACAGCGTGACACCAACCAAGCCGTCAGGATAGGCTAAATTGCTCACGTAAAACGGATCGAGTCCGTTCTGCAAGGCGTATTTGAACCACCAGATATGATGTGCCATTTCGTAGGCGTCACCATGCACATACCCGACCAGTACCGATGACAGGTTGAGGATCAGCGGATAGGTGATGAGGATGGCGATCAATAGGTAGACGCCAAAGGCGATGAGGTAAGGTCGTTTCATGGGCGTGTGAATGGGCGATAATCCCTCAGTTCAAGTTGATCAATATGTAGGGGGCGACATGCCAGCGTCGGATCGTTCGGCACAGCACAAGCCGGATCAACCGACAGCGCCAGCGTGTGAAAACCCGCCTCTCGAAACGTGATCGGCAAGTTCCACCCCTGTTCCCCGCTGACCGTCCATGTCACGAGCGGCACACCGTCCAACATGAGCGCCGCGCCGCGTCCTTCCGCGCTGATGCGTCCATTAAGGATCACCTCACCGGGAGCGGGCGCATAGAAATATACGTCGGTGATGCTATCCCCCACGCGGCTCATCCATGTGAAGGCGGGCGAGTCGCCTGTGTAGGGAGTGACATCGAACACAGCAAAACGCTCATCCTCATAAATCGGTACACCCAAGCGATCCCGCACGGTTGATTCTAACGCGGGATCATCCCATTCGCGGTGTAATATCACGATGTCTACGCCCGCAAGGTCAAGCAGCGCCGGATCAAACGTTTGCAACAGCCAGCCTTTCGCCGGATCAAGCGGCGTCTGCCGCGTGATGTGTCCCGCGATCATGGCTTGTCCGTGCGCGGTTTGCAAATATAACCCTTCTTTGTCTACCAGCGGGTGATCGAACGGCAGATCGAACACGGCGCGTACATCGTCCGCCAGCAAGTTAATCGCATCGGGGATCGCTGCGTCCACTGTTGGCACGGGGAAGAAAAACTGATAATCGAAGAGGATCAACGCGGCAATCCCGATGAACACAATCCGGCGAAACAGGGGCGACCTAATCCACTGTGCGAGGGTTGACGCGCCATACCCCGCCATGATCGCCACCGCGAATCCGACTGCAAAATTGAATCGCCCCGGCGTGCGTGCGATGTTCAGCACGGGGAGGAATTGCAGAATCGCGGCAGGTAACGGGATCGCTGTCGCATAGTCGCCCACCTGCACGGTGATCGGCGTGTCGTAAAGTTTGAGCAGCGACCCAAGCGAAAACACCCACGCGACCAGCGCGATCACCAGCCACCAACGTGACTCACGCCGCTTGATCAGCCCGATCACACACAACGCCGCCGCGATCAGCCCGACATACGCCGCCCCCTCAAACGGATCAACGCCCAATACGCGGCGCGGGTAGTCCAGTCCGCCGAAAATCGGGTGATTGAACGAGGGCGATACGATCCCCAACAGGGACGCACTGTATCGAATCACCCCAGCTTCAAGCGCGTTACCGCTCGTTTCGCGCAAAATGGGCAGCACAAATGGCGCGGCGAACATGCCGCCCAACATCAGCGTGATCATCGTGCGGCGCAGCAAAACCCGATCACGGCGGCGGATCAGGATCGCTAGGTAGACCATGAGGATCGGCGCGATCAGGTAGATCAAGATGAGCAAACTGCCCCACAGGGATACA
>JBBQRJ010000547.1:0-3491 GCA_038214955.1 Aggregatilineales bacterium
CGATTTCGCCTAAGAAAAAGGGCTACCCGCGTTTCAAAAGCTGGCAGCGATTCCACTCGTTCGCCTTCAAGCAGTTTGGCACTGGCGCAAAACTCGACGGACGCCGCTTGAAGTTGTACGGCATTGGTCGCGTAGCAGTGCGCTGGCACAGACCCCTCGAAGGCACGATTAAGACGGTTCGGATCGTCCACAAGGCGGGCTGCTGGTACGCCGCGTTCGCCTGTAAAGTGGAAACCAAACCTGAACTTCCCAAGACGGGGCATGTCGTGGGTATTGACGTGGGTATTTCCGCCCTGCTCACCACGAGCGACGGCGTGAAAGTCGATAACCCCAAGTTTTACCGGAAAGCCCAAACTGAACTCCGTTTGTTGCAACGCAAATTGGCACGGGCAAAGAAGGGGAGCAAAAACCGTCGCAAGGCGCTCTTGCGCGTGCAACGCCAGCAAGAACACGTTGCCAATCAGCGTCGGGATGTCCTGCACAAGCTGAGTACGGCGCTCGTGCAGGAATACGACGGGATCGCGCTGGAAGATTTGCGCGTCAAGAATATGGTCAAAAATCGTCATTTGAGCAAGAGTATTCTGGACAGCGGTTGGGGTATGTTCCGTCAATTTCTCACGTACAAGGCTGCAAGCGCCGGACGTGTCGTGATTGCGGTAAATCCGGCTTATACGTCCCAAACCTGCTCGAACTCGAACTGCGGTAGAATGTTTCAAAATTTCGACCTGTCTACCCGATGGGTCAACTGTGCTTGCGGTCTATCACTAGACCGCGATCACAATGCGGCGATCAATATTTTAAGTCGTGCCGGACTGGACAAGTCCGTGAACGGTAACGTAGTGCCTCTGCTGGTCGGGGTCAACCCGTCTCGTAAGCGCAAGCGTCGTTCAGAAGCTACGCGGCTTTCGCCGCTGTAGAGTGTCACAGCCGATCAAAGATGCACTAGAAGCGGGCGACAAAAAAACAGCACAATCCCTGCTGCTGCCGTTGTTGAAGGAAAAACCCACCGCAGACCTCTGGCTGCTGGCGTCGAAGGCGAGTCACAGCGACGAACAAGCGATTGATTTCTTGCGCCGCGCCCTCACGCTTGACCCGTATCACAATGAGGCGAACAGGCGGCTTTTCAAGCTGGAAGGCGCGAAACCGCTGGCAGAACAGAAGAAAGAACAAATACAGAAGCAGACTCAAGAACTTGCCCAAGCAAAAAAAGAAGAACTGCCGCCGCTTAAAAAAGTGCGGCGCAAACGTCCAAATTGGGCGCGACGGATTCTCACGCTGCTAGGTATTTTCCTGTTGGGGTCGTCGTGTTCCCTGCTGACGCTCAACCTGATCGGCGTGGTGTCGGGTCCTATCACCGCATTGACGATCATCACGGGGGGACCGCAGCCCGTCAATGCGGTGCAAGGCGTACCGATTGAACGGGTCGAAGATGCGCCGATGCGCGTTGAAGCCTCGCAAAGCGAACCCGCGCTCCAACGTGATACCGATATGCTGGATCACGGGTACATGCATGAATACACGTTCAACGGGACGAGTGGACGCACGATGGTGATCTATGTGCAGTTCCTGTCACTGACGGCAAATCGTGTCAGCCGGAATGTCGCTATCGTCAACCCGAATGGTCAGAACATGGTCTCTAGCTGCCAGCGTGACTCTATTTTGCAGGGCGATAACAATGTGGCGTACACCTGCGACCTGAACCAGACGGGCGCATATGCCGTGCGTGTGTTGGGGCGGCGCAATGAGAGCGTCGGCGCGTATTTCATCGGTGTAGAGGAAATAGAGGGTTTCTGATCACTGGATAGAATACGGACGGACGCGCCGTTGCGCGTCCCTACAAATAAACGGATCGTGTGGTTAAGTGAGAAATTCGCTTAACAGGGTGTTGACCTCGCCCGCTTTTTCGTGTTGTACCCAATGGGTCGCATCCTCGAAGTAGACCAAACGTCCATCATCGCAGAGCGCAAGGCTGCGCTGTGCCATGTCACGTTTCAAGAATTGATCTTGCACTCCCCAGATGATCAACGTCGGGACTTTAATACGCGAATCGGTGATGAACAACGTATCGTCGGTTCGCTGTGCGATAGCGCGATACCAGTTGATCATGGAGGTCATCGCGCCGGGTTGTTTCCATGCGCGAATGTACTGCGCGATGTCTTGGTCGGTGAATGTTCCGGGCTTGCTAGAGCGAATCATGGCTTGGGCGGTGAACATGAAATCTGCCGCGCTGTTGAGCAGTTCGGGGATCAGCGGGAGTTGGAAAAAGCCCATATACCAGCTTTTGAGCATTTGTCCGACGCTGCCGCGAAGCGTTTCGAGCATGACTTTGGGGTGTGGCACATTGAGGATCGTCAGCTTTTTGACGCGATCCGGGTAGCGTAATGCGGTTGTCCAAGCGACTGCTGCGCCCCAATCGTGACCGACAATATAGGCTTTGTCACGCCCTGCCGCGTCGATTAAGCCGATTACATCAGCGGCAAGAGTGGTGACCCCATAGGCGTCAATGCCTTGCGGCTTCTCGCTGAGGTTATAGCCGCGCTGGTCGGGCGCCCATACGCGGTAGCCCGCTTTCACCAAATAGTCGATTTGCTTACGCCAGCCGTACCAGAATTCGGGGAATCCGTGCAGGAGGATGACGAGTTCGCCGTTTGGGTCGCCTGCTTGCACGACGTGTAAGACCACGCCGTTCGTCGTGATCATTTGGTGTTCAAGTTCGAGCGTTTGTGTCATGTCAAATCACCTTTCGAGTTAATAGGGCTGCATCTCAGCCACATCGGGGAGGGGCGCGAAGTGCTTCACGTTGCGTGTATAGAGGGGAACATTAAGCCGGACGGCGATAGAAGCGATCATGAGATCAGAAAATTCAACGCCGTGACTCAAATAAAAGCGTGAAAATTGACGCATAGCCCAATTGTTGTCGTCATAATTGGGATGCTCTATCGGAAATTGGTACAGAAAGCGAATCGTTCTTTGCATCTCAATTTTGTTTCGTGTACCTTCCATTACTTCACCCCACACGATAGGCGTGATAGCAATGCCGCGTTTTCTTTGCCGTGTGAACCAATCAATGGCAGGAGGAAATTCGTGAAGCAGGTCAATAACGATGTTGGTATCTATGATGCCATCAATCACGTTTTAACCTACGTTCTCTACTCTTACGCCGCTGTTCTGCTACCCATGCGACACTGTCGTCCATCTCCGGGCGATCTTTCCACATGCCGATCTCAGGCGACTTGGCGATCTCCTCAGCAGTTAGTCCCAATCCCCTAGCAAAATTAGGATCGTTTATTATGGCTTCGATTTCAGCATCCAAAGCGGCTTCTTCTTCGGGCGTCATTTCAGACGCCTGCGATTCGCTTTCGGCTTCAACCGTTACTTTGACTTTGCCGTGAAAACTTTCCGGTGGTAACTGGATGATCAATTTGCCGTCTTCACCAACGGTTTCTTCAAGTACCAGTCTATGTATCATTGCGGAGACTCCTCACTCTGAC
>JBBQRJ010000548.1:0-3421 GCA_038214955.1 Aggregatilineales bacterium
GACGGAAAGGAGCACAACAGGGAACACCACTTCACCGAATGGGTAGCCTTTTGTATTGGGCAGAAGGGACAAAAGCATGTAATGGTGTTCATTTTGGCAACACAGACGCATCAATGATGACATTGTTTATAAAGTTTTTGAGAACTGAGCTTTTAGTTAAAGATGAAAAAATTAAGCTCTACATTCAAGTGCATACGACTGATCTCATAGAAACAAAATTAATCGAAAATCATTGGCTAGATACACTTGCGTTACCACCCTCAGCCTTAAAGAAGACTCATCTCAAAAAAGGAAATCACGAAAGAAAGCACAAGACTTATGAAAACGGCTTCTGTGTAATATACGTGAATGACACAAGGCTCGTCCAACACATCTACGGCGCAATCCAAGAGTACGGCGGTTTCGACAATCCCGAATGGTTGTTCTGACTCGCCTTATCGCTCTGCTGCGACGAGATCGTCCCATGTTTCGCGGCGGCGGGCGGTGTACCACATATGACCATCCTCCCCGACGATCACCTCTGGCGGGCGGGGACGCGCATTGTAATTACTCGCCATGACCATCCCGTAAGCGCCAGCCGTCAAGATTGCCAAGCTGTCGCCCGCTTCCAACGGCGGCAAGCTGACATCACGCCCAAGCACATCGGTTGTTTCGCAGACAGGTCCCACGACCTGCACGCTTTCGGTGAGTGTTTCTTTCAGAACTAGCGGCACAATCTCGTGATGTGCCTCGTACAGCGCGGGACGGATGAGTTCGGTCATACCCGCATCGACAATCGCAAATTTCGCCCCACCCTGATCTTTGACGTACTGCACCCGCGTGATCAACATGCCCGCGTCCGCAATGATGGCGCGACCCGGTTCTAAAATCACTTCGTAGCCTTCGAGCAGCGGCAAAATCGACGCGGCAAACGACTCAACAGATGGAATCGTTTCGTCTGGCGAATAGGCGACAGGTAGTCCGCCGCCAATATTTACCGTGTTGATGTTCGGGTACGGCTTGATCAAATCGAGCGCGGCACGAATGGCCAGTTGAGTCCCTTCGGCGTCGTGAAGCTGGCTGCCGATGTGAACATGAATCCCCTTAAATTCGAGGTTCGGGAACTCGTCTTGATGTTCCAGCACATAGCGGACAGCATCCGTCGTTAAGCCAAATTTCGCTTTGCCGTGACCCGTCGCAATGTGACGATGGGTGTTCGCGGCAATATCAGGGTTAAGGCGCAGCGCGACCCGCGTACAGCAGCTATGTACACCCGACATGCTGTTGAGCAAACGGCATTCTTCAATGTTTTCGACGTTGAACCAGCCGACATCGTTATTGAGGGCATAGTACAGTTCTTGACCTGTCTTGCCGACGCCCGCAAATACGATGTTTTCCGGTTGTGCGCCCGCCAGCAGCGCCCGGTGGATTTCGCCCGCGCTCACGGCGTCAATGCCCGCGCCCGCGTTGATCAGCGTTCGCAAAATGGCGAGGTTGCCGTTGGCTTTGGCGCTGTAATGCAGGTGCGCGTTCGGGAAGGCGGCTTGAATGCGGCGCAAGTTCGCCAGCATCCGAATCGTGCTGTAAACATAGACGGGTGTCCCGACTTGAGCGGTGATGTCTGCGACGGACACGCCATCACAGAACAGACGCCCATTTTCATAGTGAATAGATGTATTGAGCATATTTAAATGATCTTTTGCTAAGAGCCGCACGGGTAATACGCGGCTTAATCTACACGATGCAACTTTGATATAGTATACTCTACGTTTCAATATGTATCGCAGGACATGACGTGACCCCTGACACAAACACGAAACTGGCGACGGAATACGAAGTAATCCGCCGCCGCGAATACGAACTCATCACCGATCTACTGGAGATTGTGCCGAAGATCGATGGATTGGGTGAGGAGCGCGTGTCGCAGATGCGGGATGCGCTCTTTCACGCCGATCACCCCTATCTGATCGTTCTGATGGGACCCTATAACGCGGGCAAATCGAGCATCATCAATGCGTTGCTTGGCACGCCCGACTTACTGCCCGTTGGACCAACTCCAACGACGGATCGGATCACCATTTTGCGCTACGGCGAACAATCCTCGCGCAGCCGTTCCGGTGATGTGGATACGGTGTTTTACCCGTCGCCGCTGCTGCAAAAAGTGAGCTTTGTCGATACTCCCGGCTTGGAGTCGGTTTTCCGCGAACATGAGGAAATCACACGGCGCTTTTTGCATCGCTCCGACACGGTGATGCTGGTGATGATGGCAACGCAAGCGATGACTCAGCACAACCTCGATTACATCAAGATACTGAAAGAGTACGGCAAACAGGTCATCTTGATTTTGAATCAGGTGGACTTGCTCACGCCCGAAGAACGCGAAACCGTGCGCCAATATGTGGCGGATCAAGCGCGGGGCGAACTGGGCAAAAACCCGGAAGTCTGGCTCGTTTCCTCGCGCATGGCGATTGAAGCGCGTCACGCGGACGGCACAGTCGATGAGGAAAAATGGGCGGCAAGCAACATCAAGCAAATCGAAAACTACGTCGATAACCAGCTTGGCGATGTGCCGCGCTTGCGCCAAAAACTGCAAACGCCGCTCAACATCGCGCAGAGCGTACACGGCGAGGCGCTGACCCTCGTGCGCGGCAGTCAATCGGCGCTGGATCACTATCAGGGCATCGCGCAGAATGTCGAACAGCAGTTGAGCGTGTTCCGGCGCGAAAGTGAAAAAGTCGTCACGCAAACAACGGATGACATCAAAGCCAAGTTTGAGCAAGCGGGCAAAAACGGCGGCGAGGCGATCCGTGAGCAGTTCCAGTTTTCCCGCGCTTTAGGATCAATCTTTCGCGGTTTAGCTGAACTGGTGGGCTTATCCTCGATTGCACGGAGTACCGTTGGCGGGTCGTATACCCGTGCGGCATTTGAGCGTCATAAAGTGTTCGAGCCAATCAGCGAACTACCCACCACAGCCGATAAACTGCCTGCCCGTTTGGAAGGCAAAGATTTGCAGGATACGGACGATCTGGTCAAGTATGCGCGTAAGGAAATTGACGCGCTGCCCGCCCCGATCAAGACCAAAGTGATCGGCACGATACAGTCCCCCACGCGCTATGACCGTAGCGCCTTGCAAGCGATCCGCACCGAACTGCAAACACTGGAAGAAGAAGCGCGGGTCGTTCAGACGGAAAAGATCGAAAAGGCGCTGCGAAATTCGCTGCTCTACCTCGCCGCTTATGAAGTGATCTTGCTGGTGTTCGGCATTTTCATCGGCTTGGCGAATCCGTTTGGCACGGATAGTGGTTCGACTGAATTGATCGTGATCATTGTTGTGCTTGGCTTGATGCTGTTAGGCTTGGCATTTTTGCCCTTACGCGGGCGACAGTTGGAAAACGAATACTCTAAACGGATGCAGGCGTTAGGCGACAAATACAGCGAAACG
>JBBQRJ010000549.1:0-3414 GCA_038214955.1 Aggregatilineales bacterium
ACTGACGAAAAAGAACATTTCGCCGGAACAAGACATTCGTTACCACAAAATTGAACTTCAAAACGGTTATTCAGGGCGCAGTTTCGATACTGCCTATATCACGCCATTCATCCGACTGAAATTCCCGCGTTTGGCAATGGCAGAAAGCGGTTGGCTGACCCGCTCATTGGAGCAGGTTGCACCCTTTACGCTTGATTTTCCGGGCAAAATTCGCAGTCTTGCGGTCAAAATGGCTTTCTTAAATATTCTGAACGATGTGGAAGTTAATCATGCCGATCCACAAGATTATTTACTTGTCCTACTGTACGAACTCGATAGCGGTTTTCGACGGGCTGCCAGACTAATTGAGCCTACGATGTCAACGGAAAGCAGCGTGACCATCGCGCAAATTATAACAGCATTGCATAATCATTTCTTTTATCGCTATACAGGCGCAGGCGCATCCCGTTTGCCCGTAATTGCTGTTTATACTGCCTATCAACTGCTAATGATGCAATTATCACGCTTTGATGAAATGCGACTGCTCCCCCTCAAAAGCCACACCACATCGGATACAAGAGCGCACAGCGTTGGCGATATTGAAATCATCAGACAAGATGGAACATTTTTTGAAGCGGTTGAAATCAAACACAATAGATCGATTACCTCCGCCATGCTCGAAAGTGTGAGTAAAAAAACACAAGGCTTGCGGGTATCTCGATACTATTTGCTAACAACAAGGGAACCCAATACAGACGAACCAGATGAGATTCAAGAGTGGATAGGGATTATTCGTGCCGATTCAAAATGTGAAGTCATCGTAAACGGAATCATGCCATCGTTGAGGTATTATCTACGTTTACTACCTGATGCGAACGAGTTTTTACAACAGTACAGCGCAAATTTGCAAGCCGATTTCGATTTAAACACCGACATCAAATTGACGCATATACAACGTTGGCAAGAAATACGACTCACACTTGAGCGATGAGTCTCACGGGGAGCAGTGATGCTCCCCGTTGTGATTCTCACCGGATGACCAGATAAATCCGTGCGGCTCCAGACTCGCACACCACCGGAAAACCCGCGTCGATGAATTTCTGTTCGCCCACCGTGCCGTACCAGTCCGGATGGCGCTCCAAATCACCATAGAGAATATAGTCGATGCCGTAGCGCTGGGTGATCAGGCGAGCAACAGCAATGTCTGTCGTGGTGTAGAGCGTGACTGTGTCTTCAAAGCGCGTCCCAATGATCAAATTTCCAGCGGCGTCTCCGCGATAACCCCGCGCATAATAGCCCCAACCCAGCGGCGTTGGAATGCCAGTCAAAGCGCCCACACGCCCCGCCGCAATCCCGGGACCCACGTAATAGAGCGAGTAGTGGTCACCTGAACTGGCGAAACCCGATGAGATGATCACATCTTCTTGTCCGACTTGGTTGAGTAGGCAGCGCAGCACAGCGACATCATCAGGCGTGCCGAGGCTGTATGCGCCGTCAAGCGTGAACGGGATACGATCTTCGACCTGCAACAGCCGTGACCCTTCAATGATGCCCCGCACGTACACGGCGGCAGGCGCATACAGCAGTCCGGGAACCACGGCGATCACTGCGACCACACCGACGCCACCTCGCAGCAGCCGCGACCCGATCCGTAGTTCGGCGTCTTCCAGCAGCACATAGATGCCAAACGTGACGCCAATGCCAAGCAGCAGCCACGCCTGATAATAAAACTTGAATACAATCTCGTTGCGGATCCCGTAGTAATCGTGCAGGAAGAAGAAGTCCGGCACCAGCAGCAAACCAATCCCGAAACCAATTAACAGCAAGGCGTAGGCAACCTGCGGCGGGTACGTGACGAGCAGCGGCGGACGCCATGTGCGCCAGCGCGATCCTGCCTCGACGGGCAGCAGCAATCCGGCGATCAGCGCCAGCACCACGATGAACACGATCAGCGTTGGTACGCCGTCCAAACGATACTGAATAATCTGCGGGATTACGGTATTCAAATCGGGGAGATCGCGCAGCGCGTTGACGATACTATAGGCGCCATTCGGATCGCGGTTGTAATCACGAACCGTCAGAAAAGCAGTTAAGGCGACCAGCCCGACAAGCAGCAGCCCTGCCAACGCAATCCCTAGGCGGAAGCTCGTTTGGCGCCGCCGGATAGCACGGAAGCTCAACGCGCCGACGAACAGCAGCAGCAGGGGCAGCAACGCCCCCATAACAAGGAACATTTGCTGCGGGCGTGTTGCTTGGTACAGGTTAGGCACGATGCCACCGGGGGAGGGACGTAAGACCGAAAGCAGCGGCACCATCGCCAGCAGTGCAACCAGAGTGACCGCCCCGCCAAACATCCCGATCTCAAGCCAGTCACTACGAGTCAGCCCGCGTTTTTCCACCAGTCGCCGGATGACTTCTGCGCCAGTAAATAACAGAATCGCTGTAGGAAAATACCATGTCACAATGAACAACGTGGTACCCACCAACAGCCCATAAAACACCGTTTCAACCGCATCCGGTGGGCGTCCCAACAGTATGAGATTCAAGCCCAGACCCACCAGCAGCAGCAGCGCAAAAATCCCGATCACATGCGAGTGATTGTCGCTGTGGATATAGCTGAAAATCGGAAATTCGGTGATCGCTTCAGTGTCCACTCCATTATAGGTGCCTTCGATCACCCGATCCGTCACCGTCCGTGACGGGCGGAACCACCAATTCCACTCCCATGTATCGAGCGAGACATCTTCACGCGGGGACACAGGTGTTTGGCGTTCGCGCACATCAAAGAAATTGAGAACCTCTTGCGAAACGTTCGCCGTTTGATAAGGCAATTCCACCAACGGAAATTCGTAATTGCTCATCACGTTGACGATCACCACGCCGATGAGCGCGTATCGTATCGCTTTCCAGTCGCTTGTACCTCGTGACCCCACTAGATTGTAGACGACGCCGAACGTCACCTGCGCCGCCAGTGCGAAGATCATTGCCGAAAACAGGTTGAAACCTGCCGTGACCGGAGTGTACGACAGCATATTCAGCATCGCGCCGATCAACTGCCCGAAGTAGTAAGTATCGAGCGTGTAACCAGATGCCCATGCATCTTCTATGGGGAAAGTACTGGATTGTGCGATACTCGCCATCATCATCGAGTTGTAGGGTTTTTCGGCGGTCATGATGCTGTTCTGCGATGCGCGATAGAGCGACCACCCGTACAGCACCATCACAAACACGAGTTCGCTGGCGATGATGACTTTGCGATGTTCCACCCACCATTTGCGCCAGTCGAAACTGAGCCGCGCCCGCCACATGAGGAACACGCCAATCCCGAGGGTGAGCGCCCACGCGGTGACAATACCACCCGTCGTATTTTTCAAAAAATTGATGCTGCCCAGGAACCACAATATAAACCCGACGGACATTAATCCGAGCGCACGG
>JBBQRJ010000550.1:0-3392 GCA_038214955.1 Aggregatilineales bacterium
GTTTGACCCCCACCCCGCTCGCTGCGCTCGCCTCCCTCCCCCGAATTCAGGGGAGGGCGCAAACAGGAGTGTGCTTGCTCCCCTCCTCGAATTCGGGGAGGGGTCGGGGGTGGGGTCAGAAATAACGATCTGCGTAAGGTGAGACTCATAAGGTAGATTCCAGTGAACGTAAGACGGCGCGAACAGGTGATGCACACGCGGCATCCAGCTTCAGCGGCAGCGCGATCAATTCGTAGTCGCCGTCTGGCACGCCGCGCAAATAGACATTTTCAAGGTTGACCATGCCGTAACGCGCAAGCGCATGATGACACGGAAGGTCTTTACTGTCTACTGCATCGACAGACGGCGAATCTAGACCGATCAAGCGAATACCATACCCCGCCAGCCATGCGATCAATTCTACGCTCAGATACGGAAATTCCGGCGCAAACACCGAGTCGGCTAGGTCGCTGACGTGGCTGTGAATCAATAGGCGCTCTGCCCCTTCCGGTGATGCGGGTAGGTCGGCAGGGGAAAGCGCCCCGTCACGTTGGGTCACAGTCATCACGCGCACGCGCCCCATGTAGGCATCAAGCGGCATGGTGACAGGATGATTGCCGTTCGGTTCATAATGAAAGTAGGCGTCGGCGTGGGTTCCAAGGTGGGGCGTTGTTGTGATCGTCACCAGATTGACCGACGCCCCGTCAGACAGCTTCAAAATCGGCTCTGTGTGATAGGGCGTGTCACCCTGCCACACGGCGGTTGTCTCGCTGACCGTCCGCGTGATGTCGTAAAGCATGGTCGTTCTTTTCCTATGTCGAGGTGAGGCGTAAGTCTCCCATCACCGTATCAACTTCAATGGTGAGACGCGGTGAGTCAGACACATGATAGCCGCCAATCTCATAGGTTGTCGAATCAATAGGATTAAATGGGGATTCTGCCTTGATCACCGTGCCGCTGTAGGTCCTGTAAACAATTTGAGCAGGGATGTGTTCTGGAATTTCCAGCCACACGCCGCCGGACTCGGTTTCGAGGCGCACGGTCATATCGCGTTCAAGCGATACACCGTCGAATGCTAGGCGAATGCGTCCGCTCACTGTGCGAACCTTCACCAGGTCGAAGCGACTGTTCAGTAAGCCCGATGCGTACAAATCGCCGCTGCCTAGCGAAATGTTTGCGTCACCGCAGCCGGTGGGGTTTGGGGCGGAAAAGTCGATAGAATAATCGCCATACTTGGCGTCAATATTGAAACCAACAAGCGGTAAGCCGCTCAGGTTCACGGTTTCCATTTCATGCGTTTGAATGATTTTCACGGGATTAGACCTTGCCCATAACTGACGAAGAATGATTGAGATGAGTTCGTCGGAGTAGAGTCATATTAACTATAACGAAGTCCCCTGAAATAAAAAGTTAACGTATGAAAAAATTAACCTTTTGCCTATAAAATAGCTGCCCCCAATTTTTACGCAATTAAGTTTCCCCCGTGATTTCGCAAACACCAGTTTGAACTATCCGCGCATTCAACTTGATAATGAGATAAAATTACGTTTTTTTGGAGATCATCGTCACGATGGATTCGCTGTTTAGCATTAAAGATAAAGTAGCAATCATTACCGGGGCGTCACGCGGAATCGGGATGGCAATTGCCGAAGCCTATGCAGCGGCGGGCGCAAAGCTCATCCTCAGCGGACGCAAACAGGACGCGCTGGATGAAGCCGCCGCACACATCAAAGCGAACGGCGGCGAGGCAGTGGGGATTGCGGCGCATAACGGTGATAAATCGGCGTTGTTGGGGCTGGTAGAGGCGGCAGTCGCACAGTACGGCGGCGTAGATATTCTCGTCAACAACGCGGCGACCAACCCGCATTTCGGTCAACTGCTCGATGCGGAGGACAGCCTATGGCAAAAGACGATTGAGGTCAACATTATGGGGAACGTCTGGTTGACTCAAGCGGTTGTCCCGCATATGCGAGCGCGTGGCGGCGGGAAAATCGTCAATGTGGCATCGGTCAACGGCATTCGACCCGGCGCGATGCAGGGGATTTACAGCATGACCAAAGCCGCCATCATCAGCTTGACCCAGACTCTTGCAATGGAACTGGCGTCGGATAATATTCACGTCAACGCCATTGCGCCGGGGCTGGTGCGGACGAAATTTGCCCGCGCCTTGTGGGAAAACCAGATGATACTTGACCCCATTATTGGACGCACACCCCTGAAACGCATCGGTGAGCCAAAAGACATTGCCGGAATCGCCTTGTATCTCGCCTCTCCCGCGTCCAACTACACAACGGGACAGGTTTTTATCGTTGACGGTGGGATCACAATTCCCATGCTTTAGAAGTAGGCAGTTTACAGTAAACAGTTAAAAACCTATTCGTTGATATAAAGATCGCGGAACTGATGAAGAAGTCAAAATAGAGACAAATAATGTAGGGACGCCCAATGAGGCGTCCGTCAAAGCGGACACGCCGTTGCGTGTCCCTACGGGTTATCATCTACGTCGGTTTCATTATTTCGATGTTTTAACCGTAAACTGTGAACTGTACTTGGAGATTGATCTTGAGATTTATCCTGTATACAGAAAAAACCCCTGCACAGGCGCTGACCGCGATTAACACCCGGATGCAGTCGAAAGAGAGTTCGGCGCGTAACTCGCTAGGTGGCTGGATAGAGAAAAACGGCGCGTTCTCGTTGAATGTCGCTACTCCCGTGATCGGGCGTTTTGAGCGGCGCACGGTGATGCGTGGGCGCATTGAACGTGAGAATGGGCTTACGGTGGTGCAAGGCGATGTGCCGCATGGCGTCGATAAACAGGGTCAGTTGATCGTCTTTATCGCGCTGGCGCTGCTTGGCGTATTGATCCTCACGAGCGGGAATGCAATTGCGCTGGTGATGATCCCGTTAGGGGCATATCTTTACGTCCCCATGAACGGAGATCGCGCCAACAGCGAAATCTTGATGAACGAGCTTCAACGCACGCTCAAAGCGAGGCAGACGCCGCCTAAGAAAACCGACTCGAAAGACGCTCCCCGAACGAGTGCCGCACGCTCTACGGGAAGCGCGAAATCTGCTTCTACAACGCGCTCCAGCGGAACAGGGAAACCGTCCGCTACAACGCGCTCCACAGGGACAAGCAGATCAACGGCGGCGAAATCTACAAGTACCTCAACTGCCCGCAAAACCGCGACGACTTCTGCGAATAAGCCCACTGGAACGACCCGCGCAAAGGTGAGCAGCGGTGAAAACATATTCGGGTTAGGCAGGTAAAGATTATAACTCACCTTACGCAGGGGGTCAAATTGACCCCCACCCCGCTCGCTGCGCTCGCCTCCCTCCCCCGAATTCAGGGGAGGGCGCAAACAGGAGTCGGCTTGCTCCCCTCCTCGAATTCGGGGAGGGGTCGGGGGTGG
>JBBQRJ010000551.1:0-3389 GCA_038214955.1 Aggregatilineales bacterium
TGGACCTGAGGGGATTCGAACCCCTGACCTCTACAGTGCGATTGTAGCGCTCTCCCAGCTGAGCTACGGGCCCGTGACTTGCACGAACGACGAGAATTGTAATGGTCGGGTGGGGGAGTGTCAAGGCGGAGTCTCACGCAATGGCGCAAAATCCGATACAATCACGCGCATGATCAACCACGTCTTGATGCTCAGTCTCGATACGGCACTCGCACTCCAACCGCAAGGCGATTCGCGGGTTCGTCATCTTGCGTATGCTGCCCGCATGGGCAAACTGACGATCATCGTTTACACGCCGCCTCATGTCGGCGAAGCGATTCATGCCTCCGAACAGTTGACGATCATCCCGACGAACAGCCGTCACCCGCTCACATTCCTGTTGGATGCAATGCGACTGGCAGAGCGCGTCATCCGTGACGGACAAATCAACCTGATCACCGTGCAAGACCCTTTTGCAACAGGCTTTGTTGGTATGTTACTGCGCGAACGTTTGCGGGTGCCGCTGTTGGTGCAAAATCACAGTTTTTTCTTCGGCAACCGCGTATGGCTGGCAGAGAAACCGATCCGCAACCGGCTTTTATCGGTGATCGGACGGGTTGTTATTTCCCGTGCTGACTTCTATCGCACGGTCAACGAGAAAGAGAAACAGCAGTATATTGCGTTCGGCGGATCGCGGCGGCGTGTCGTTGCGCTTCCGCTGGCGACAGCAGCCCAGTCGTTCGCTCAAACCCCCGACAATGAGCAACTGACCGCGTTGCGATCCCGGCTTGGATTATCGGCGCAAAACCCGGTTGTGCTGTGGGTTGGTTATCCGGTGGGGTTTAAGCGCGTGCCGATTCTAATGAAGGTGTTTAAACGAGTCGTCAATCGTGTTCCGGGCGCAAAACTCGTGCTGATCGGGGATATGACTCGTTCGCCCATTGATCTGGTTGCGCTGGCGCAAGGCGAGGGTATCGGCGGCGGCGTGATCATTGATGGGCCCGTCCAGCACGATCAACTACCGCTGTATTACGCACTTGGGACGGTTTATGTCCATACCTCGTCTTACGAGGGCGTGCCGCGTGTTTTGTTCGAGGCGTCCGCTGCCGGACTCCCGCTGGTTGCGATGGATGTAGTAGGCGTCAATGAAGTGATCGAGAACGGCGTTAACGGCTACCTTGCGCCCGATATGGACGTTGATGGCATGGCGGGACGGATTATCTCGCTGCTGCAAGACCCGATCCTCGCTAAAGCAATGGGTGAACGGGCGCGGCAGATCGCGTTTCGCCGCTATGATGCTGACCGCTACATTGATACATGGGTAGGCATCTGGAAAAAAGCGATCCGCTTGGGGATGCGTCAGCGGCGGGGCTTGATGTGAATCTACTGCTGTTCAACCTTGCAACCGATGCCGATGATCCCATTCTCGGCTTTACGACGGCGTGGATTAACCGGCTTGCGCCGCATTACGAGCGCGTGGACGTGATCACGATGCGGGTGGGGCGAGTCGCGGTTGCGCCGAATGTCTGCGTGGTGTCGGTGGGCAAGGAACGCGGATTCAACGAAGCGCGGCGGGCGCTCGAATTTTACCGTCTGTTGATTCACTTGTTGTCACAGCGACGCTACGACGCCTGTTTCGCTCACATGATGCCTTTGTTCGCGCTCATGGGCGTTCCTTTTTTGCGACTCTACCGCGTGCCGATCACGCTGTGGTACACGCATCGGCAGCGCCATCGCACATTGGAATGGGCAACGCGGGTCAGCCATCGGGTCGTCACTGCTGCGCCGGACAGCTTTCCGATACCTACGCCGAAACTGCGCGTATTGGGTCACGGCATTGATACCGACTTCTTTAAAGATAGGACTGAGGACGAAAAAAGGACTGAGGTAAAAGGACTGAGGACTGAGAAGAATAAAGAGATTTTGAGCAGTTCTCATATAGAGATAAGTCCTTTACTCAGTCCTCTCTTTTTCTCCCTCAGTCCTGCTTTTATTGTGCATGTCGCCCGCCTCATGCCGATCAAACATCAGGCGACGTTGATCCGCGCTTTGCCCGCTGTTCCCTCAGCGCACGCCGTTTTTGTCGGGGATGTGCCGCCCGAACAAGGCGCTGACTATCGTCGTGAACTGGAAACCTTAGCGCGTGATCTGGGCGTAGCGGATCGCGTGACTTTCGCGGGGAGTCAATCTGCTGAAGGCGTGCGCGACTGGTATCAACGGGCAGCGGCGGCAGTCAACTTGAGTCCGCTGGGCTTGTTCGATAAAGCCGCGCTCGAAGCAATGGCAAGCGGTGTGCCGACCCTCGTCAGTAATCCGGCGTTTGATTCCCTGTTGGGCGACTCGCGCTGGCGCATCGACTCGCCGGATGATCACGCTGGACTCGCGGCTCGTCTAGCGTCCGTGCTGGCGCTTGATCCGACAGAACGCGCACGCCTCACGACAGAAATTCGCACCCGCGTCGTCGAGTCACACAGTTTAGACGGGTTGATCCGCCGCCTTATTCAGGTTTTACACACGGGAGAGAGTGTATGATCGAATCGTTCCCGAAAACGCTGGTGATCATTCCTGCGCTCAACGAGTCGCACAGCATCGCCCATGTGATCAGTTTGATCAAGCAGCACGCGCCTTGGGCAGACATCGCCGTGATCAACGATGGCTCAACCGACACGACGGGCGCAATTGCCGAGTCGTGCGGGGCGTTGGTGTTGAATATGCCCTATAACGTCGGGATCGGCGCGGCGATGCAGACAGGTTTTCTGTACGCAGCGAAAAACGGCTATGAAGTCACCGTGCAAAATGACGGTGACGGTCAGCACTCATCAGCAGAAATCCCATTACTGGTATCCGCATTGGTGGAAAGCGGCGCTGATCTTGTGATCGGGTCGCGCTACATTGAGGATCGCGGTTACATCACGCCGCTTCCGCGCAAGGTGGGAATCGTGATTCTGGCGTGGATTATTTCGTTGATCACGCGCCATTCATACACCGATCCCACGTCAGGGTTTCGCGCCTCCAACCGGCGCACGATTCAGGTATGCGCCCGCACCTATCCACATGATTACCCTGAACCCGAATCGGTTGTCCTGCTGCATCGAGCAGGACTGCACCTGCACGAAATCCCTGTGACGATGAACCCCCGCTACGGTGGCAAATCTTCGATCACGCCGATCAAGTCGGGCATCTACATGCTCAAGGTGATTCTGGCGATCTTGATCGGCTTGCTGCGTCCCGTCGAGCATGTGGAATAATGCGGACGCGCCGTTGCGCGTCCTGACGTTTGGCTCTTTTGGAAAGTCAAAAAAGAGCCGCACGAAAGGGTGGCGAAGTGAGAGCGAGCAAGTGAGCTTCGATTTTTTGCCACATTGATGTGGATGCAGATCGAAGCCATGAAAAATCGGGATGGGTGGTCA
>JBBQRJ010000552.1:0-3376 GCA_038214955.1 Aggregatilineales bacterium
GTGCGAATCACCACGTCGATTTGCTCCGCGCTGATTCCTGCATCCGCTAGTAGGGTGTCAAGGTAGGCGTCAATCTGGCGAATTTCCGCGCTGATAATCCCTTCAAATTCGGCGCGTGTGATCGAGTCGTACACGCTGAAATCGGGGGCTTCCACACGAATATAGGCGCGATCTGTCGAAGAAAGTTTGCGCTTGGCTGCTTCAATCACATCGTAGATTTTTAAGCCGTAGTTGCTCGAAATGAGGTGGCGAAGGGCGCGAATTTGCAGCGGTTGACCGGATGTGCGCTCGATCCGCTCAATGTGTTCGAGGGTTTTCTGTCGCTGTAATGCCAGCAGTTCTTGCCAATTCGAGAAGGCTTCATAAAAACTACTCGGCACGGGCATATTTTTCCCGTTCAGGCGATAGCTGCTCCCCTCGCCAAAATGAGGAGGGAGTTTCGCCCGCACAATCTTCTGGTCGAAGATGTCACCCGCAATTGGCAAACCGCCGTTCGCCAGCACCGCCCGCGTCGCGGGGTTGCCGACGCGAATCACGCTGATGTCGAGCGTACCGCCGCCGAAGTCGAACACGAGGACGGTTTGCTCTCCTTGCGCGGTGGATTCGTAGTGGTACGCCGCTGCAATCGGCTCATACTGGAAGTAAACTTCCTCGTAGCCCGCTTGAAAGGCGGCTCTCAGCATACGCTGCCATGCGATTTGATCATCTTTGGGGTTCACCGAATAGCGCACAGGACGACCCAACACAATCCGGTTGATCGCCATGCCGTAGAACTGCTCCGCCCGCCTCTTGGTGATGTAGAGGTAAGTGGCAATCACGTCTTCGAGCATGTAGAAGAACGACCCGACCACCGTCCCTAACGTGTCGAGGGAAGGCAAGCCCATTTTGAATGAGGTGAACAAGCGACCCGGTGCAAGCACATCTTTTTCGACATGCACATCCACGTAAAACGTGGGCAGTTCGGCAAATTCTAACTTGATCTCACCGACGCGCACCATTTCGAGGCGCACGGGGCGATCCAAGTTTTGCTCGAAATAGGTGTCGATGGCGGTGCGTCCGAGATAGATTTGCCGCTCGTTGGTGATGTAGAGCGCCGTCCGCGCCACCGTCAAGTCGCCGTCAATGGGGATGAAGGTCAGTTTGTCGCCGTCGTAGTGGGCAAGCCCCGAATTCGTGGTGCCAAAATCCATACCGATGATCATGTTGTACCCCCTTCTGAATCCCTGTATGTCGGAAAAGGTTCAGAACGTGCCAACTAGGGTATCATCAAACGCTAGAAAAGAAACCTCACCCCTAAATCCCCTCTCCGAAAAAGGAGAGGGGACTTCAAAAGCGCTTGCAGCGGGGAGGTTGTATTTATGGGAGAAATTACATGAGACAGAACATTTCGAGCGGGACTCCGTGGGAGAGCATCGCGGGGTATTCGCGGGCAGTGCGCGTGGGCAATGTGATTCATGTGGCGGGGACGACTGCCAGTGACGAGTTTGGCAAGGTGCATGGCATCGGTGATCCCTACGCACAGACGGTTTACATCCTCAAGAAGATTGAACGGGCGCTGATTGAAGGGGGCGCAACGATGGCAGATGTGGTGCGGACGCGCATGTTTGTCACCGACATCAGCCGATGGGAGGAAGTTGGGCGGGCGCACGGCGAGGTTTTTGCCATTATTCGACCCGCGTCTACGATGGTAGAGGTCAAAGCGTTGGTATCACCGGAGCATATGGTCGAAATTGAAATCGAAGCGATCATCGGGGCGGGCAGTGAAATTCAGCCTCCGACTCAATAACGATCTGCCCGTTGCGGAGTATGTGCGCCTCGCTCAAGCGGCGGAACGTGCCGGATTCGATCAAATCTGGGTGAGCGATGATTTGTTTCTACGCAGCGCCCCCGTGATTTTGTCGGCGGTGGCGGTGGCAACCAGCCGAATCGAGATCGGGACGTGCATCGTCAACCCGTACACGCTGCATCCCGTTGAAATGGCGATGATGGCGGCAACGTTGGACGAACTGTCGAATGGACGCTTTAACTTAGGGCTGTCATCCGGTGCGGCGGATTTCCTCAAGTGGATCGGGATCACGACGGAAAAGCCGCTCACGGCGGTGATCGACTGTGTGAAAGCGATCAATGCGCTGTTTGCGGGCGAACCGATCAACGGGTGGACAGAGGATGCCTATTTGCGCTTCAAGCCGACTCGCCGCGTGCCGATCTACATTGGCGCGATGAGTCCCAATATGCTGCGGGCGATTGGCGAAATCGCGGACGGCGGTCTGCCGCTCCTGTTCCCACCTGAGCATTATGAAACGGTGCTGCCTTACATCCAAGAGGGGGCGGCGAAAGCGGGGCGCGATCTGTCGCAGATTGACATCGCGGCGTGTATCTGGTGCTGCATCGGGGACGATGATGATCCGCTGCGGGAGAAAATCGCCTATTACGGTCACGCGCTGAGTCCGCTGATATGGGATCGACTCGGCTTGACGCGGGACGATTTCGCGCCGATTGAACACGCGGTCATGACCGAACGCGATATGGAAAAGGCGAAAAGTTTGGTCACGCCCGCCATGCTCCAAATCGGGATTGTCGGCACGACCAAAGACATCATAATTCGGATGGAAAACCTCGTCAGGTTGGGGGTAACGCATTTGAGTTTTGGTCCGCCTTTGGGACGTGATCTTCTGGCAGCAGTCGAGGCGTTAGGACGTGATGTGATTCCCTACTTTCGAGGATAAAGCATGAGTCATTTGTTTGAACCGCTGACCATACGCGGGGTCACACTGCGTAATCGGGTGGGTGTATCGCCCATGTGTCAGTACAGCAGCGAGGACGGTTTTGCGAACGATTGGCATCTCGTCCATCTGGGAGCGCGGGCGGCGGGCGGCGCGGCGCTGGTGATCGCAGAGGCGTCGGCAGTCGAGGCGCGGGGGCGCATTTCGCCAAACGATCTCGGCATCTGGAAGGATGATCACATAGAGATGCTGGCGCGGGTGACACGTTTTATCCGTGAGCAGGGCGCGATCCCCGGAATCCAGATCGCGCACGCGGGGCGCAAGGCGGGAACGGCGCGTCCGTGGGAAGGGGGCAAACCGCTGACCGATGAGCAGGGCGGTTGGGTTGTGGTCGCACCGAGCGCGATCCCGTTTGGAGAGGGCTACCGCACACCGCACGAACTCAGCCGTGAGGAAATTACGCAGATCGTGAATCTATTCGGTGAGGCGGCGGGGCGATCCGCGCTGGCGGGCTTCGGGTGGATCGAAATCCATGCGGCGCATGGGTATTTGCTGCACAGCTTTCTATCGCCATTGAGCAATCACCGGACGGATGAATACGGCGGCAGTTTCGAGAATCGCATCCGCATCGTGATCGAAGTCGTGCGGGCGGT
>JBBQRJ010000553.1:0-3358 GCA_038214955.1 Aggregatilineales bacterium
AATCGACGGGTAGAAGGTCTTACGCAGCGCCAACCCCACCGCACCGGGTATCCAACTGAAGATTGAGGCGACAACTTCATAGCGAATGAGCGCCCCTATCCCACGCTTGCCAACAAAAAAATTGCTGTAACGTTGGAGTGATGATGTGTCGCTTTGAATATCCTGCAACACATGCTCTTTAGACATGATCTGTTCAGTTTTTGCCGTCAGCATTTGACCCCTCTCATGACTGTGCGAGTGCTGTTTTAGCGTCGCGTTTGATATTCATTTGTAGGTAGAACAGCCCGCCTAACAGCGCAGTCACCAGCGTGATCAGGCGGATGGTGATGATTGCTGACAGCCCCACTGTCGCCGGAATGCCGACCAACGGGAACAACAGCACAAATGCCCACTCTTGTAAACCGATTCCGTTAAACGACAGCGGGATGATGGCAACGACCATTGTTAATGGGATGACGAACGCCATATCGATCAGGTTGATCGGTGAGTGGAAGGCTTGCGCCGCCAGCCACGAATAGACAATTGCGCCCAAATTGAATAGTAACGACCAGATGAGTGCCATTCGCAGCGCATGGCGGTGATTTCCATAGGTATGAAGCGCATTCTGAAACTTCTGGAACTTGGCGAGGTACTTCTGCAAGGGTTTAGGGGTAATGCGCTCGAACAAATGCATCAGGCGAGTATCCAGTACCAGCCATGTCACCGTGATCAAACCTGCGATGACCGACAGCACTGCCAGCAGCAGCAGCACATTAGTGACCACCCACAAATGGGTCATGAGTGCGATCACCGCGAAGGTGACGAGGACGAAAAATCCCGTCAGCCGTTCGACAAAGACCGCTGCCAAACTGGTCGCTTTGTCATTCGTAACCTTGCCGATTTCGTAAGCGCGGATCACATCACCGCCGACGTTGGACGGCAAAAAGTGATTGAAGAATACGCCGACGTGATAGAGCTTGAACAAGTACCAGAACGGCACATTGTAACCTTGCGCCCATAACAACCCCTGTACTTTGAATATGCCCGGCAGGTTGACGATTTGCGCCCATACGAACGCCAACCCGACATACAGTGGGTTGGCGTTTTGCAGCACAGAAACAAGTTCATCTAACCCAACCGTCGAAATGACGAGGATGAGCAAGATAAGGGTGATGGCAATGGTAGCAACCGAAAGCAGACGTTTTTTCATAGATGTTTTGTCCTCGTACATTACATCTATAATTATATGCGTCTGCCCTTACAGTCGCCTATCACGTGATCTTGATCTGCTGCGTGCGATCTAGCGCATCGCTGAGCGTCGCCTTTAGCACATCTTTCGGCGTGCCTTCAACAAACATGCGATACCACAGCTCCATGTTGAGCATCAGCCACAGACGATAGTTGTGATCGACTGCGCCGCTGGCGTGTTCGTTGAGCATGTTAAGCATGGCGTCCCCACGAAAGTAGCCCGCCTGTGCAAGGCGTGAATCTTTGAAAAGACGCTCGGTCAGCTTGCGAAGGTCACCCTTGAACCAGTACGCCAGCGGGAAACTGAATCCGCGCTTGGGGCGTTCGACCAGCACTTCGGGCAGGTAGCGGCGCGATACTTCGCGCAAGGCGTGCTTGAGGTGACGCCCTTTCAGCTTAAGGTGAGGTGGCATGGCGGCGACAAATTCGCCCAACTGGTGATCAACGTAAGGCGAGCGCCCTTCGATGCTGTGCGCCATCGTCATGCGATCCCCCACCATCAGCAGGTGATCGGCAAGGCGCGTTTTCACATCGGTGAACAGCATTTTGTCGAGCGGGTCAGTCGCGTTGGGCAGGTTGAAATAATCGACCAGCAGCGCCGACGAATCAATGCCGCCCAACTTATTCCACAGCGAGTCGGTATAGAGCGCCTGTTTGTGCGCGTGACCGAACCGTAAGAAGCTGGCGCTCTGCGCGTAACGTTCGCCCGCGCTGTTGTCGGACATAGCGACCATCCAGCGAAGTTTTTGCACGCGGTTGTTATAGCTGAAATTATCTGGCAGCCGCTTGATCAACGGTTCGACGACATGCGAACGTACCGCGCCGGGCAGCAAGCAGTACAGGTCAACCAGTTGGTTGCCCAGGTAGCGATCATAACCTGCGAACATTTCATCGCCGCCGTCGCCGCCTAACACGACCTTGACATGCTGGCTTGCAAGGCGCGATACCTGATACACACCAAACGCGAACGGGTCTACCGGTTCTTCCATGAAATGCATCATGTCGGGGAGGCTGGTAATCAGGTCAGGCTCAACCACGTACTCATGGTGATCGGTCTTGTAGCGATCCGCGACCATACGGGCGTAAGGCAGTTCGTTGAAATCGTCCTCGCGCACGCCAATCGAAAAGGTCTTGATCGGTCTATCGGAAAGGGTCGCCATGATCGCCGTGATCAGCGAGGAGTCGATGCCGCCGCTCAAGAACGCGCCAAGCGGTACATCGCTCAACATGTGACTCTGGATCGTGTCCACCAAACGGACATGCAGTTGTTCAATCTGTTCTGCGTCTGACCCTTCATTTTTCGGCTCATACTGCAAATCCCAATACTGCCGGATCGAGAGAGAGCCTTCTTCAAACAGCAACCAATGACCGGCGGGCAGTTTGTGAATGCCATTGAACAACGTATCATCGTCGGGGATGCAGCGCAGTGACAGTAGGTGATGCATCCCGCGTAGGTTCAATTCGGGTGACACGCCATCCACGAGCAGCGCCTTCATCTCTGAGGCGAAAGCAAACCCTTCGGGCGTGTGACGGTAATACAAATGCTTTTGCCCCATCGGGTCACGGGCGATGAACAAACGCCGCCGCGATTCGTCCCAGATGGCAAACGTGAACATGCCGCGCAGCCGCTTGACCGCATCTACGCCGTACTGTTCGTACAGGTGGACGATCACTTCGGTGTCGGTTTGCGTTTTGAACTGATGCCCCAACTCTACAAGGTGCTGACGCAGCGCAGGATAGTTGTAAATTTCGCCGTTGAACACAATCCAGACGGTTTCGTCTTCGTTGGAGATCGGCTGCTTACCCGTGTTCAAGTCAATGATGCTCAAACGGCGATTGGCTAAACCAATGCTGCCGCTGAGGTAGTAGCCATCATCATCGGGTCCCCGGTGGCGAATAGAGTCCGCCATACGCTTCAATGATTCACGATTAACGCCGTCCGGCGTCCACTTGCCACAAATACCACACATGTCAAACTCCTTCAGTGAGAGTTGAAAGTTAAAAGTCACCTTACGCAGATCGTTATTTCTGACCCCACCCCCACCCCCGCTGGATCAGCGGGTGGCGTACCTGCGGGCGATTGAGGCGGTGCGGCTGTACGCCCACGCCAACAAGGGCGAATTGCCGGCGA
>JBBQRJ010000554.1:0-3337 GCA_038214955.1 Aggregatilineales bacterium
GATATTTTGCAGGGTTGTCACGAGCGACTCCTTAAGGTAAAAAATCAAAGTGCGCTAATGATACTCCCAAATAAACATGCCGGGGTATCACGGCATGTCACAATCCAATGCAATTGCGCGATCACGCAGCTAAGTCTTAAATATCCGCCGTAAATGGGTCAAACGTATTCGCTATCGCATCATATGTAACCTACTCCCTTATTTTACCTCAACTCTAGGGGTATGTTTTGTAATCGGACTGGCAACAAAAAAGCGCCGGGGTACGCCGGCGCTTGTATGCGGATTGAGGGTTCTGATTAGACCTGTGCGGATTCGCGCTTGTACAGCGCAGCGAGTTTCACCAGATTATGCAGAAGATCACGCACAAAGCCGCGAGTCGCGTCGTCGGTCAAGTGCAGATCAGCGTCAAACTTGTCTTTCGCCCCTGCGACCAATACCTGAGGTTGATTGACTATCGGATTATCGGTATAGACCAGCATTTGCCGTAAATGCATTTGCGCCCTCACGGTACCAAACATCCCAGGGGTTGCGCCCATGATAGCAACAGGCTTCCCCTTCAACGGGACAACTTTATCCGCATTGGGACGCGATGCCCAATCAAGCGCATTCTTGAGGACGCCGGGAATCGAATAATTGTATTCGGGTGTGGCGATCAAGACCGCATCTGCCACGCGGAGTCGATCACGAAACTGCTGCACCTCAACGGGATACCCATGTGTCCGCAAATCGTCGTTGTACAGTGGGATCGCAGACAGGTCGAAAATCTCAAGCGTATTGCCTTCAGGCAGCAGTTCATCGGCGGCACGCAGCAGGGCGCTGTTCAATGATGCTTGACGCAAACTCCCTGAAAACCCCAGAACATGGATAGGCTGAGTCATAACACATTCCTCACGATAACATCGTCAAACCAATGATCTCACTATACGCCCGTCTATTTTAGATCGTCATTAGAACTCTGTGAGCAAACGGACTATAGTCCGTTTTTATAGCGTCAGGGCTGCACAGGGCAAACGTTGATCAAACGGCGCGGTACAGCAGGGTATTTTTCAGGTAGAATCATAGGCATGATGAATAAACTACCTGCCGATAAACAAGACCTATTAAACGAACTGCTCCCCATGCTAACCAGCGTAGAGGGTGTGACCGCTGTCGTGCTTGGGGGATCGTATGCGCGGGGCATAGCCCGACCCGATTCCGACCTTGATCTGGCGCTGTACTACCGTGACTCTGCACCGTTCGCCGTAGAGCGGATTCTCGCCATTGCCAAACAGATTAGCGTAGACGGCAAACCCACCGTCACAGACTTTTATCAATGGGGCGCGTGGGTCAACGGCGGCGCATGGATTAACACACGGGCGGGCAAAGTCGATTTCCTGTATCGCAGCGTGGATCACGTTCGCAAAACCATCATTGACGCACAAGCGGGCAAGACGCAAATCGACTACGCGCAGCAGCCCACCTTCGGCTTTCATAGCACCATTTATCTCTCTGAAACCCATGACTGTGTGCCGCTCTATGACCCCGAAGGGGTGATTGCGGACTTGAAAGCATCCGTAGCGACCTATCCCCCGCTGCTGAAAGACCACTTGATCAAGGCGTCACTGTGGAGCGCGGAATTCACGTTGTACCATGCACGCGGGTTTGCGGCACGGGGAGACGCTTATAACACCATCGGCTGTATCCTTCGGATGTTGTACCATTTGAAGCATGTGCTGTTCGCGCTCAACGAGACGTATTTCGCGGGCGACAAAGACACGCCAGACCGGATCGTGGGGCTGCCGATCAAGCCGGAGGGCTACATCACCGATGTGAACGCCCTGCTCAAAAATCCCGGTGATGATCTGGAAGCGTCCGTGCTTGCGGTGGAACGCCTCTGGAAAGCCGTGAGCGCCCTATCAACGGAGTCGTCTTCGTAGGGACGCCATATATGGCGTCCGTTTGTCCAAATCAACCGATGGACTAACTTATGTTCTTACGTTTTCAATCTCTCAAACGCTGGCAAAAACTCACGCTGATCGGGGCAATCCTGATCGGCGTCTTTGGTGTGGGCATGTATGCGTGGTTGTTCGCTGATCTCCCGTCGATTGATCAGCTTCAAGCGGGCATGACGCTCCCATCCACGCGCATCTATGATCGGCATGGGCGCTTGTTATATGAAATCCTCGCGGACAGCGAAACAGGCGGGCGCAATACGGCGATCTCGCTGGAGAGCATCCCGCAGCACTGCATCAATGCGGTGATCGCCACTGAGGATGCGAATTTCTACAGTCACCCCGGCGTCGATGTGGTGGGCATTGCCCGCGCCGTCTGGATCAACCTGAATGGTGGCGAAGTGCTGGCAGGTGGCAGCACAATCACGCAGCAAGTGGCACGTAATTTGCTGTTTGACCCCGAACAACGAGCCGAACGCACGATCCGGCGCAAACTGCGCGAAAGCATTCTGGCGATCCGCTTGCAAACCGCCTACAGCAAAGCGGATGTCCTCGCGCTGTACCTCAATCAATCGTATTTTGGCAACCTCGCCTATGGAATAGAGGCGGCGGCGCGATCCTATTTCGGCAAAACTGCGCCAGAACTTTCGCTGGCGGAATGTGCTTTGCTGGCGGGTTTGCTGCAATCGCCTTCTGTCTACGACCCGCTGACCAATCTCGAAGTCGCGCAAGATCGCCAAGAACTCGTCTTAGATTTGATGGTGCAGACTGGCACGCTAACTCAAGCGGCGGCAGATGGCGCGAAGGTGGAAACCTTGCAGTTCGCGGCGAGTCCGTTCCCGATTGAAGCGCCGCATTTCGTTATGGCGGTGATCAAGCAGTTGGAGCGCGACTACCCCGAAGCCCTGTACCGCGACGGCTTGGATGTGACCACCACCGTTGATCTCGACTGGCAGCAAGCCGCGCAGCGCATCGTTAACCGCCAGCTCGACGCGCTCAATCACCCCGCGATTGGCGGACGTACTCCGGCAAACGCCAATAACGCGGCAGTGGTCGCACTTGATCCGTACACGGGGCAAGTGCTGACTCTGCTTGGCAGTCCCGACTATTTCAACGAGGAGATCGACGGTGCGGTCAACGCGGCACTCGCCAATCGACAACCGGGTAGCACGCTCAAGCCGTTCACGTATGCCGCCGCCTTTGACCCGACTCGACCCGACGCATGGACGCCCGCCACGATGATCCTTGACGTGGAAACGCCGTTCATCACGCGCCGACTGGAAAGCTACACCCCCGCGAATTTCGGTTTGGTCGAACACGGACCCGTCCTGATCCGTGAGGCGCTGGCATCCTCGATGAATATTCCGGCAGTGGTCACACTCAGTCACACTGGAATCGGGACGATG
>JBBQRJ010000555.1:0-3334 GCA_038214955.1 Aggregatilineales bacterium
TATGCAAAATCACACCGCGCAGCCGCTCTCGCGCTTGATAAATCTGCTCTAGGTTAACCAGCGTCATATGTCTCCCCCTCTCCTTTTTCGGAGAGGGGGTCGGCGGGTGAGGTCATCTTTACTTTTTCGGAGAGGGGGTCGGCGGATGAGGCGTGACTCATGCTCATTCCCCGATCCGTTTGCCCGTAGGTGTATTAGTGGCACTGGTTGCGCTGGTACTCGTCCGCTGCGAGTCCGCTACCAGCGTCACTGTGTGATGCGTGCGGAACAGGCTGTATTGCCCCGTGCGTCCCGGAATCGGGTTGAGGACGTTTTCCGTCTCCATGATCGAGAACCACAGCGGCAAATTCCAGCGGGTAGTCGGGTCAGCGGCGCGGACACTCATCTCAGAGATCAACATATTGCGCTCGTACAGATGCAGCAGCAAGCGGATAAACGTATCGCGCTCCCCGATGATCAAACGGCAAATGTCGCCTTCCAAAACCAGCGAAACCCCTTTTGTGAAGAAATCGCTTTGCGGGTTGGGGTACTCTTTGACTTCCGCCGATCCGTTTTCCAGTAAATACTCAACCGAACGTTGGAACGACATGCCGTTGTCATACAAACGCAGTCGCTTGTGCAAACTGCCAAGCGGACACCATGTAAACCCGCGAAAACTGGTGAACTGTTCGACGCTCACCGTCACACGGCGCACCATATCCGCCGTATCCGTTTCCATTTGTTCCAGTTCGACCAGCGTCACGCCCGCCCAACTGTGATCCGACTGTTCAGCTTCATTCGGTATGGGTGACGGTTTGGCTTCCGGCGGTTCGTAATCCGGGTTCAGCTTGATCACAGGCACAAGGTCTTCGGGGTTGTGCCGATGTGGGACAAGTTCGCGCTGGAGTACCCGTTCGCGCACAAGGCAGTCGATCCAGTCTGACCGCCATTGATCACTGTAGTTCAAACCGGGACGTTCTAGCTCCCGATCCATCGCCAAACCTTTGAGCAGGAAGCCGTAATTCACGTATTCCCAGCCACGCACATTAAGCGTATTCATCACCCGTAACACAATGCGGTCACGGATGAGCAGAGTCTTTTCTACGACGGGATGCCCTAAATCTAGCACCAGCCGATTCTGCCCGCCCATCGTCCGCACAATGCCGAGTGATGTGCCTTGCGCGACCAAATCTTCGCCGCGTGCCTTCGACACCACCGCGCCTACATCCACCAATTGATCGACCAACTGCTGGCGCGTCAGCACGTCCGACTCAAGCAGTTGGGCGCATCGGTCAAACTGCACGACCACGCTTGACCACTGTGACGGCGTGAATCCCGCTGGACTACCATCGTCATTCGTCCCCATTGACGAGAGACTCAGCGATTGATGGGTCTGCAAATTCGTGAAATCTTCAACGTATTCGATGAAGATGCTGCTGTTGTTTTCAAGCTGGCGGCTCGTACTGCCATGCACCGCCCACAGGATCACCGTTTTATTGCGCGTCCGCAGCGTATTGATCACCTCATTGAAGTCACGATCACCGCTGGCGACGATATACACATCTGCCGAGTCACCGTGACCGGAATCGGTGATGATGTCTTTCGCAATTCGCATATCGGCGCTGTTCTTACCCGGCAGGTTGAACACGGGGTCAACGTTCGCCATCGCCAACCGACTCGGCGCATCGTCCGCAACTTCACGCCCGGAAGAATCGACCAGCGGCGGCAAACTGCCACGCTGTCCCCAGGGGGCATACGCCGCCATTTTGACGACCTGCCCGTGAACCTTCGCCTGATGATTGAAACTGTCAATCAGCGTGTCAAGGTTGACGACGTAGCCCTGTTCGTTCAAGCTGATCGCAATGTTCTCGAAGTCGATATACACCGCGACGTTCTTGGTCTGCTGAATGCCGAGCAGCGTTTCGAGCGGCTGGAAAATCACTTCATCCGCGAACTCTGTGCCTTCCAGCACATCTTCCGACCCCCACATGCGAATGCGGGCGTTGCGCGTCGTCTTGATGCGCCGCACGAGCGGCATGAGGTCAGGGTTGGTCGTAGCGAGGATCAACTCATCGACGGGTTCAGGGTCGAATGAGAAATAGTGCATGATCAACGCATCGGCAAGGCTCTCGCGGCGTGGCATATCAAACGTATCGTAACCCGCCGCCTTAAACACGTACTGCGGATCGCTCGCAGCATTCGGACGCCCGCCTTTTTGACGATAGCCTTTCCAGTTTGCTGCCGCTACTGCCTTGAGTTTATCTGCACTAGCAAGCCCTGCCGCCAGCGCAGCCCCGCCGCGTAAACCAACGGCGAGTTCTTGCAAATCGACTGAAATCCCGCGATTACGAAAATGCGCGAGTAAATCGTCTACATCAACAATCAAATAAGCTGCCATTATCCTTACCTAAAAACGCATATACCACCTGAACCCAGCGGCTCGGTGGTACTTTTAAAGCCGCGACATGCGGCGAAAGAGTCAAGTTGTGTTCGGGAAACCGGATTGCAAAAAAGGTAACTTTCCCTATTTGCGCCAATTTTAGCAAATTGTCGTATTATTATCAAGCACATCACTCTCAAAATATAACAATCTCAATAACTCTAGTATACAAGATAAACGTTTAATCGTCAGTCGAAGTAGTTTAAAGCCTTCTAAGTGTCACCATCATAACAGATGAGCTACCTCCACCGATGATGTAATCGTTTAACTTTCGTTTAAATCCTTCGCAACCCCCACTATACACGTTTTTCCGTATCAATGCTCTATGAGTTATCTATGAAAAAAGCGCCGGATTTTTAGTCCGGCGCTCATTCGTTAGTAGGCTTTCGCAAAAAGTGCTACTCGCTGCGCCGGTCTGCCTGTGTAAAAACACACGCCCGTCCCGCCCGGTTGATCGAGCGGATAGCACCGATGAGTTGCGCCTGTTTCCGTCTTGATTCGCACTTCTTCATCATCCGTACCTGCCCACCAACCCCGTGCAAAACCGCCCTTTTCGACCACATTTTTCAAGTCATCATACGACTCGATGTCGAAAATGTTGGCATCTCGGAATTCAGTCGCCTGTTGCAGCATATTTGCCTGAATTTCGTTCAGCAGATCAGTCACACTGGCGCTGATGTTGTCTTGAGTCAGCACGCGCTTACCTTCTTTACCCGGCTTATCACGCCGCGCTGCCACTACCGCATTATTCGCCACATCACGCGGACCCAGTTCAAGCCGCACGGGAACACCGCGCATTTCCCAGTCGTTAAACTTGAATCCCGGTTGATAATCCCGCGTATCGACATGCACGCGAATGCTGTTCGCGGTCAATTCGCGTTTCAGCTTTTGCACGGTTTCCATCACCAGCGATTT
>JBBQRJ010000556.1:0-3323 GCA_038214955.1 Aggregatilineales bacterium
CGCGATGTTCTACGACGCCTGCCCACAGCATCCGTTTGCCTCGCTGAAAGTCTGCAACGAAGGCGATCCCGCTCTGCTGGCTGCCGGGATCGACCTTGAAAGCGACAGGCTGGAGATCACCCGCTTCTCGCTCGGTCAGCAGGAGGGTGAAGGGGTAGCGCCGAAAAACCACCGCTTTCCCTTTCCGTAACAGTTCCCGCGCTCGTGCTGAACAACAGGGCATGAGCGGTTGTCGATGTTTGTCTAGCACGAATACGCATTGCATTGGATTACTCCAACATTCTCCGCTTGCGCGGGTCAAGTTTGCCTCGTCAAGGTTATCCCGGCTTGTTCTGCTCAATACACTGCATTAGACCCTCATGCTGTTTAATATTGAACGATAGAGCTACCGACTGGCACGCATCGGGTAGGTATCATGACCGGGATAACGTAGCACCTTGCGGCACTCAGACTGGTCAACACGAGCATTTTCATGCTCCCGGTTTTAACCGGGGGTCGTTGACAACAATAATGGGGACGTGTAAGCCTGTTAACCCTAGTGTTCGAGACTCAAGCAAGTGTATCCCTTTGAACCATCGTCGTTATGCACTTATTTTCGCTTTCCAGACGCCCGCATATTTCTTGCGATACTTGAGATCGGTTTCTGTTTCGATCAACGCCAGCGCCTTCGCTTTGATGCTTTCGTTGTTGACAACATCATAGACGTTTTTAAAACTCTGGATGATGTCGTAACGGATCAACGTACAGTTCTTTTCCGTGATGCACTCGTTGAAACGACGCTCAAGACCCTCCAACCATATTTGCTGCGCCGCCTTGCCTACTGCACCCACTTTCCAGAGTGCTTGCAAGCAGTGGCGTGCTGTGACAAACCGCTCATCTTTGGTCACGGTGAGCAGCGCCTCAAAATCCGTGAGTATCCGCTCTTCAGGATCGCTCTTTGCGAGATTGCACAAGACCTGTGCAGCAATCGCCCGTCGATGATTGTCTTTATGACTCAGGTCATCTACCATCGTGTCCCACACGTCGTAAGCCCAATCAACCGGTTCGTCTGTCGCCTCGATCACCGCGTAATAGGCTTTGTTTTGCAGGTCTTTATCGGCAGCGCGAATGTTTTCCAAGTGGGTGCGCGTGATTTCGTCCATCAAATTCTCCGAAAATGCGGATTCTTCGCTCATTACAACGAAAGAAACTGCGCTAAGATTACTGACGTATTTCCTCAAGCCGATCATGCGCGGGCGGCGGCTCGTAGGACAGCGATGAAATTTCGGCACGCCATTCCGGTGTCATCGGCACATCAAGCGCCGCAAGTGACGATTCTAACTGTTCGAGGCTGCGTGCGCCGATGATCGGCGCGGTGACTGCCGGATGCGACATCACCCACGCGATTGCCAGTGTCGCCGGATGATAGCCTTTGTCTCTGGCGTAGGCAGAAAACTTCTCTGCAATATCGAAGTAGAGTGCTTCACCATAGCGGACAGAATACATCTTATTGTGGACGAGACGCCCATCATCTGCTTTCTGTGTCGTGGTGTATTTCCCGGTGAGCAGACCACCTCCGAGTGGGCTGTAAGGGATAACAGCCATTTGTTCTGCCTTCGCCAGCGGCAAAATTTCGACCTCTGCCTGACGCTTCACAAGGTTATACATTGGCTGCAAGACCTCGGCACGCGCCAAGCCTTCACAGGCTGAAATACCAAGTGCTTTTGCGATTTGCCACGCTGCCCAATTGCTGAGTGCGGGGTAGAGGATTTTCCCTTGTCTTACCAGATCATCAAGCGCCCGCACGGATTCTTCAATCGGGGTGTCCGGGTCGAAGCGGTGAATAAAATACACATCCAACCGATCTGTATTTAAACGTTTTAAGCTCAGTTCGACCTGCATTTGAATGTGCCGTCGGGACGCGCCTGTGTTATTGACTCCGCTGCCCTGCGGAAAACCAACTTTAGAGGTGATCACGAGATCATCACGGCAGTCTGCGATCAACTTGCCAATAATCGTCTCCGAACGTCCGCCCGCGTAGCCATTGGCGCAATCAATGAAATTAATACCCACCTCACGGCAGCGGTGGAACATCTTTGCAGATTCGGCTTCGTCGGCACTGTCCCCAAAAGTCAGCGTACCCAAGCACAAGGGCGACACCCGAACGCCTGTGCGTCCCAAAAGACGATAATCCATGCGTATTCTCCTCTAAAAGCAGCCTAGAGCATCTTCACTATAGCGCGAACGTGAGCGTAAAGCGAAAGGGATACACCTCTGCCCGCTTTATTGGATAAATGGTATAATGTTTTTATTACAAACAGAATTTTATCATCATTTCCCACATGAAGAAAGAAGATCATGTCTCAAGAAACTGAACCCCAAATTCGCCCGATATGGCTGGTGGGCGGAGGACTTGCCGCCGTCATACTGGGCGCGTGTGCGCTCATCTCGGTTTGCTCCGCCGTAGCCCTGATCTGGTTTACTGCCGGAAGATCGTCCAGTACGGATCGAGCGACTCTGACCGCCGCGCAGGAGCAAACTGATCAGAGGGTCGTCATCTTGCCAACGCAGGTAACGCGCACCCCATTACCGCTGCAAACAACGCTGCCACCCACCCCAACACGGTTGGTAATAGTAACGCTCGTGACAAATTCCACTTCTCTACCTTCTGCGCCTTCGTCCGCCCCGGATCAAGCCGTGCGAACGTACTATCAGCTTGTCAGTGACCAACGCTACGATCAATCGTGGCAGATGTTGAGCGACAGTTTCAGACAGACATTCAACTGCTGCGCCCCAACCTATAACTATTCGGGCTATGTGAATTGGTGGGACAGCGTGAACTACGTGGATTTTGGCAGCATCAGAACGGTGTCGCAAAGCCAAGATCGGGCAGTCGTGTATGCTGAAATGTATTTTGTCATGAATACGGGGGCGCGTTCCGGGCTGGATAGCAACCCGTATATTCACCTCGTGTACGATCCCATTGCGGGAAGCTGGCGCTTTGACGACAAACGCGCCTCCCCTTAGTAGCCGCGACAGATATTGCCAATGCTTTGCCACAAACCCACCCCATTGGCGCGGAAATGGGTCCTGTTTCGTAGCATTGCAGTCGATTATTTAGAAAAGCGTTCAGCCGAACGCAAACGGGCTTTCACCGCTTCTTCTTCCCGGCTTTTCGGCTGTGCGCTTGTCTCTAAAGAATTGAGCAGTTTGCTCGTGGCATAGGCGATTTCGTCAACGGCGGTTAAAAATGCGGCTTCATTCGCCTTCGATGGCTTATTGAAGCCGCTCACCTTTCGCACGTATTGGAGTGCGGCGGCGCGAATCTCATCTTCATTCACGGG
>JBBQRJ010000557.1:0-3283 GCA_038214955.1 Aggregatilineales bacterium
GTGGCTAAGTTCGCTTCGGTATCCAGAGTCGCCATTTCAAAGGCGGCGGCGAACGCGCCAACACTGGCAAAACGATCCGTCGGGCTTTTACTCAGCGCCCGTTGAACCACCAGCGATACGCTGACGGGGATTTCGGGACGAATCACCTGCGGCGGTTTGGGAGCGAGATTCAAATGCTTATTCATGAGGGCGTAAGGCGTGGTCGCCTCGAACGGCAGTTCTCCGGTGATGAGTTGATAGGTCATCACCGCCAGCGCATATTGATCCGACGCGGACGTGATCGCTTCATCTTGCCATTGTTCCGGCGACATATACGAGGGCGTACCCAACATCATCGAGCGCCCGGTCAGTGATTGGCTGGATTGCAGCAGCTTGGCAATGCCAAAGTCAACGATGTACGCCGCGCCCCGTGAGTCGAACATGACATTGCTCGGCTTAATGTCGCGGTGAATCAAGTTCTGGCTGTGGGCGTAATCGAGCGCCGAAGCAACCTGCTTGAGGATGACCGCAATTTCGGCAAGGGAGAGAGCGCCATCACGCATACGCTGTTCAAGTGATTTCCCGGTGAGCAGACGCATCACGACATAACTGATTTCGCCCGAAATGCCATAATCGTAGACGGGGACAATATGCGGGTGTTCCAGCGACGCCGCCATCTTCGCTTCGCGGTTAAACCGTTCGGCATAGCCCGGTTCTTGTGAGATTGCCAGCGACATGACTTTGACAGCAACATGGCGATCTAGCGTGCGCTGGTAAGCACGATACACCGCACCCATGCCCCCGCGCCCTAGCATTTCGTTTAGCTCGTACTGACCGAGTGTTTGACCGCTCAGATTGTTTCCGTCCATTGCCGCGCCGCCTTATGTTTGAGTATGGGGTTTAGTATCGCATGATTTTAGATGTGCATCAACCAAGATAGGGTTCGCCAGCCTACTGTAACTCGATAACTCACCTTACGCACGAGTATCGTTTTCAGCCCTCACCCCCTGCCCCCTCTCCCTCAGGGCGAGGAGGGGAGCAAGCAGACTCGTGTTTGCGCCCTCCCCTGAATTCGGGGGAGGGAGGCGAGCGCAGCGAGTGGGGCGGGGGTCAAACTGATACCCTGCGTAAGGTGAGTTGATAATAAACAGATGCAGAGATCGTAGGGACGCGCAACGGCGCGTCCGTTTGCAAATCGATACAGAGTTTGCGTTTTCTCCTTCAGCCTCACCCCTAAATCCCCTCACCGAAAAAAGGAGAGGGGACTTTCCGGGTCTGCTTATCTCCCCCTCTCCGCTCGGAGAGGGGGTCGAGGGGTGAGGCTCGCTTTTCGGAGAGGAGGGTCGGATTAGCTGAACAAATGATTTAGCGACAGCGTGAAACCCGCTAGGATGCTGCCGCCACTGAGCATGGCATCACCGGATAAGTGTATAGGTTGGTCGCTGGTTTGCTCGTATACGGCAATCTCGCGTGTTTCCGGGGTGATCACCCACAGGAGAGGCACGTCGTCATGCTGATACCGCGCCACACGCGCTTGTAAATCGGCGGGTTTATCCGTCGGTGAGACGACTTCAACCACGATGTCCGGCACAACACTCAGAGGTCTTTTGCGTGCATTCGGGATGCTGTGCAAAAACTGAGTCACTTTGTCTGCCGACAACCACATCACATCAGGGATGCGTGAGCCTTTCACCCAATCGGGTCCTTCCATGAGCGCATAGGTAGTTTCTGAGAAAACCTCCCCTAGTCCCTGTGCCTCGAAGGGCAAAAACGCGAGGAATATCCGTTTAATGAGCAAGCTATGCTCAAAGACGTTCGGCATTTTAGGTACACTCTCCCCGTCGATGAGTTCAAAGGGTGCTTCATCACCGCGACGAATGAATTCATCCAGTGGCATACCGATGCGAGTTTGGATACTCATTTGCGCCTCTTTCGATTTCTACACTCATTATGATGGGAAACGCGGCGGCTGACAATCGGGCGTGGCGTTCACGGTGGTGATGCGCCGTAGCCTCACGTATAATCTACGGCGTTTTGTCAACGAACAATCGCAGGAATCACGATGTACATTCTCGGAATAAATGCCTATCACGGGGGCGCGTCCGCCTGTCTCATTCAAGACGGCAAATTGATCGCCGCCGTCGAAGAAGAACGTTTCAACCGCATCAAATATTGGGCGGGCTTCCCCGTTCAGGCGATCCGCTACGTGTTGAGCGCCGCCAACATCACCGCCGCTGATGTGGATCACATCGGGATCAGCCGTGACCCGAAGGCGAACCTCATGCAAGCGGCGCTGTTCGCGTTTCGCCAGCGCCCTAGCCTTGACCTCGTGCGGGATCGCTTGCAGAACACCATGAAAGTGGGTTCACTTAAGAGCGAATTTAGCAAGCACATGGGCGTTGCTGACCTCAAAGCGGACTTTCACAACGTAGAACATCATCGGGCGCACATGGCGTCGGCGTTTTTCGTCTCCCCCTTTCAGGACGCGGCGATCCTCTCGGTAGATGGCGCGGGCGATTTCGTGACGACCATGTGGGGGACGGGCAGCGGCAATAAAATCGACGTGAAGGATGAGATCAACTTTCCGCACTCGCTCGGCATTTTCTACACGGCGGTCAGTCAATGGTTGGGCTTTCCCAAGTATGGCGATGAAGGCAAAGTCATGGGACTCGCGCCCTATGGCGTGCCGCAATACATGGATTTGATGCGTAAAATCGTGCGCGTGCAGCGCGACGGCACATTTGAACTCGACCTCGATTATTTTGTGCATCATGCAGAAGGCGCGGGCATGTCGTGGGAGGGCGGCGAACCGACCATCGGCACGCTGTTTTCCGCCAAACTGATCGAGGCGTTAGGTGAACCCCGTGCGCCACGTGGTGAAGTCACGCAGATGCACATGGATGTTGCCGCGTCGCTTCAAGTCATGCTCGAAGAAGCCGAGTTTGCGCTCGTCAACCGCTTGCAGCGCCAAACGGGTCAGCATGTGTTGTGTATGGCGGGCGGCGTCGCGCTGAACAGCGTGTTTAACGGCAAAGTGATCCCCAACACGGCATTCGATGAAATCTATATCCACCCCGCGTCGGGTGATGCAGGGACGGCGCTCGGCGTGTGCTACTACATCTATCATCAGGTGCTAAATCAGCCGCGTGTCTATGTGATGAATGATGCCTACACGGGACCCGAATACAGCAATGATGTGATCCGCACAGAACTGGATCGCTACGGCTTGAAATATGTGCAAATCGAGCATGATCAACTGGTCAAACGGGCGGCAGAGATCATTGCGGGCGGCAGCGTCATGGGC
>JBBQRJ010000558.1:0-3274 GCA_038214955.1 Aggregatilineales bacterium
AAGGCGATTATGCCGTACAGTGTGCGGGCGATCAGCGCCAGCATGAAGATATTCACCCAGACCAGCGGCGTATCAAATTGGTCGCGTGCCAGCTTGATCCAGAAGCCAAGTCCCGCATTGGCGCTGATAAACTCGCCCACCACTGCGCCGATCACCGCGAGAGTCGCGCTCACTTTCAAGCCGCTCAACAGCACAGGCAGCGAGGCGGGGACTTCCAGTTTGATGAACGTTTCCCAACGGCTTGCGCCAAACGTGCGGATCAATTCGCGTTGATGGTTGGGGACAGTCCGAATGGCAACAATCGTGTTCATCAACATGGGGAAGAAGACGATCAAAGCGCAGATCATGATCTTGCTGGTGGAACCTGTGCCGAACCAGATCACCAGTAGGGGCGCGTAAGCCACGACAGGCGTCGATTGGAATGCCAGCACAAGCGGCGACAGCACATCTTCTAACATGCGACTTTTCGCCATGCCGTAACCGAGTACAACGCCGATCACCACGCCGAAGCCCAACCCGGTCAGCATTTGGCTGAGGGTCGTACTGGTGTGCAACCACAAGCGCCCGTCTTGCACCACTTGTAGAAACTTCTCAAACACAGCCGACGGCGGCGGAATAATGAAAACGGGATACAGTTGCAGGACGGTCACGATCTGCCATAAGACGAACAGCGCCAGCACGCCAATCACCGGGGCAAACGAATGCCCATGGGTGACCCGTCGCTGAACATCACGCAAATTGTCGTAGAAGCCATTGGCTTGCATAAAAACACCCCGTCATGATGCATTTCGGGGCGCAAACGGGAGAGGCATGGGAATACCAAAAATATTCAACCGTCGATAACCGACGCCTGAAAAGGCTGATCCCATATGCCAAGCACAAGAGAACGCAAAAACTACGCTTCGCGCACTCCTGCTGACCTTCTCCCATCCAGACTATACTGTCGGCTCTGGAATTTCACCAAATCCACCGTGACAAGTCACGGGTAGCGGGCTGTACCGCCGATCGGGAATTTCACCCTGCCCCGAAGGTTGCTTGTATGTAGTTAAAACTCAGTATAGCACGGATTAGAACAGTTAAAAGTTAAAAGGGTAAAGTTAAAAGTAAAAGATGGCACTCACCTTTTAACTTTGTACTTTTAACTGCTTGTTTCACTCCTTGCTTTCGGCGCTTGGCAGCGTAAACCGGAAATAGCCGCCGCGTCCGTCTTTGCCTTGATCGTTGTTTTCCACCCAAATGCGTCCACCGTGAGCCTCTACGATGTGCTTGCAAATCGCCAAGCCCAAGCCTGTCCCTTCACCTGTTGAGCGCGACGGATCGACCTGATAGAAACGCTCGAAGATGCGTTCGCGGTGTTCTTCTGGCACGCCGGGTCCGTTATCCAACACGCTGATGATCACTTCTTCCGTGCCGCTGGCTTCCGCCCGCGTGGTGATCGTCTGCCCCGGCGGTGACCACTTGATCGCGTTATGCACCAGATTAATGATCACGCGGCGCACCAGATCGCTGTCCGCCAGCGCCATCAACCCTTCCGGGATTTCTGCTACAAGCGTGAGGTCTTTGTTGCTGCTTTGTTCGCTCATGCGCTCGTTCGAGGCATCCACAATCTCACGGACAGGGGTTTCCACCGCACGCAAAATCGCTTGCCCCGACTCGATCATCGAGAGGTCAAGCAGTTCCTGCACCAACCACAACAACGAATCAGTTTCACGGGCAATCGCTTTAAGCGCGGTAGTGCTTTGCTTGCGCTTCGGCTTATCTTGCTCGTGAAACAGGCTGTCAATAATCAAGCGGATGTTGGCAATCGGCGTGCGGAGTTCGTGCGAAATATTGGCAACCATGTCGCGCCGCGCACGATTCAGACGGACTAACTCGCTCACATCTTGCAACGCCAGCGCGATGAACATATGATCGTCACGATGAATAACGCGGCAGCGCACGCGATAAGGATGCCGTTCGTAGGTGACTTGCTCCTCAAACGTTTCTTCTTGATTGGAGAGCGCATCTGCGACGATCATCTCCAATTCAGGGAGTTTTGTCACGGTTTCCAGCGAGTCACCAATGGGTCGTGTGACTTTGAACAGCACTTCGGCGCTGTCGTTGATGGCGATCACCTTATAGTGTTCGTCGACCACGATCAGCGCGTCATAAGCTGAATTTGCCAGCGTCAGCGCCAGCGCGATTTTGTAATCTTTGTCCGGCGCTTCTGCGTCTGCCTGATCTTCACTACCCAATGCCTGTTTTAGCGTGATTAGTAGTTGATCATGCTTCCCTAACGCCCCTTGCATATTCGACAGGATGCGTTCGCGTTCAATGACTTCCTGTTTGAGACGAGAGAGTGCCTCCTCCTGCTCGGAGATGGTCTTTTGCAGTATCTCAAATTCTTGCTCGTGCAGTGTAATCGTCTCGCGCAGAGGATTTACGTCACGATTTTGGGGATTACTCATTCCTTAGCTCTCAAACCGGTAGCCAACGCCGCGCACAGTCACAATTCGCTTGGGGTTTGACGGATCGTCTTCGATCTTTTCGCGCAACCAGCGAATGTGAACATCAACGGTGCGTTTATCTACGAAGTAATCATAGCCCCAAACTTTCGTGAGGATTAAGTCACGGGACAGCACGATTCCCTTATTACGCATGAGTTCGACCAGCAGATCAAACTCTTTATTGCTCAACTTTGTCTCTTTGCTATCTTTGAACAAACGGCGACCCGTTAAGCTCAAGCGCAAATCACCCGACGAAATTTCATCTTGCAGCGCAGGGCGACCCGGCGCACGCCGCATCACTGCCCGCACCCGCGCCAAAAATTCGCCCAACCCGAACGGCTTGACGACATAATCATCTGCGCCGCTTTCCAGCCCGACGATCTTATCAACTTCAGTGCCGCGTGCCGTGAGCATAATGATCGGGATATGTGCCGTCGCCGCATCACGCCGAATCATACGGCACAGGCTCAAACCGTCCAGTTTGGGGAGCATAATATCCAAAATGATGAGGTCGGGATGCTCACTTCGCAGTTTCTCCAAACCATCTTCGCCATCGACTGCTGCCGTTACAGTGAACCCTTCACCGCGCAGTTTATCGACCAAATTACGAGCAAGCGTTTCTTCATCTTCAACGATGAGGACTTTAGCCATAGAATTTAACGGCAGGGGACACGCGGTTTCAACCGGGTGGGGAATGCCGTATTTACTCCTTTCGTTTAACATCGACGCTCGTTCCCCGAAGGGAGGCAGTTTTTTGAGTTACCTCTGGAAAACTGCCAAACCTGCTC
>JBBQRJ010000559.1:0-3257 GCA_038214955.1 Aggregatilineales bacterium
GGTAAATCGCTGATGTTCTGCACTGTGATCGAAATGGATTGCAGCGTGTTCGCGGTCTTTTCAAACTCGAACTCGACAATCTGGAATTTCTGACCCTCAAAAGTCACCCGTTCGGGCATCACAACCGTCACCACTTCGGCACCTGTCACCGGGGCGGGCGTCGGCTCTACTCCCTCGCCGATAAAGCGCGTCGGGGTGTTGGTGAACAACAGCGGCGCGGTGGTTGGCGTTTCTTGGGCGCTCAATGGAATGATGACAACGATTGCTAGAATCAGGGCTACAGCGAACAGTTTGGTTTTCATCAACTTAGCTCCGGGTACGTTTGCGTCCGCTGGCAGCCCAACTCACGCCCTTATAGAACGTCATTGAGACATCTTCATAATCTGCCGGGTTAAACCACCGTTCAATGCGCTGGCGTGTAATGAACTCGGTATAAGGCGCGTTCAGCTTGTCAAACACGTTGAGCGCGTTGCGGTGGAAACTCAGCTTGCGAAAATTCTTGAAGTAGTCGTAATAGGGAAGGAACGACACCGGAAGCCGATAAACCGTATGCACAATCGGGTACAGGACTGCCGTCAGGAAATGCGCGATCTGCTCGACGCGCTGGCGGCTCTGGTTGCGTAGCAGCGCCGCCCGCAGCGGTTCGATCACGTTCAGCATAAGCGCGTTGCCTTCGGCTGACCACACCCACACAATCGTTAACCCGCCCTGTGTCGTCATCTTCTTGAGGTTCTCGAAAGAGGCGTCGGGGCTGTCGGTGTGGTCGATCACGCCGATGCTGTACACAATGTCGTAGGCTTCCGGCGCGATATGCAGGGCGAGATCATCTTCGACAAACGAGGTATTCGGCACATCAGCGAGAAGCTGTTTTGCCAGATCAGCCGTGTTCAAGTCCAAGCCGACGACGTGTTCCGCGACTTCTGCCACCAACCGCATGTGATGACCGGGACCGCAGCCCGCGTCAAGCACACGCTTTCCCCGAAAATCTTCAAGCGTGCGCGGGGAAATCCAGTCAAAGAAAAGGAACGCCTCGGTGTCTTTGAAACGTTCCCATTGATACAGCCATTCCGGGTGTTTTTGTTGTAGTACCACTGTTATAGTTCTCCGGCTCGTGCGAAATGGGATAGACCCATTCCAACATTAATCAAACTTCTGTGAAATTTCAATGCATATCCTACTGATCTCGAATTATGCTCCGCCTTACGAGGGGGGGATTCAATTTGTCCTCGGACAGCTTTACGACCATTACGCGGCGCTTGGACACCATGTGACCATTGTAGCCAGCGACACCGGAATCCCCAAAAACCCAACGCGAGTCCTCGTCGGCGTTCCGGCATCAAACTGGTTGGAAAAGTACAGCATCCCCTTTCCACTTTTCGACCCGATCCGCCTCACCCGTGAATTATCGCGTCTGCTGCCCACCGTTGACGCCGTGCATGTGCATGGGTTGCTCTACATGAGCAGCGTTTTCGGCGCGGTCATGGCACAACGCCGCCGCATCCCCGTTGTGCTGACGGAACATGTCGGCATGGTAGATTATCACCAACCTTTGCTCAATAGTATGCAAAAGATTGCTTTTCACACCATCGGGCGCGTGTGCTGTCGCGCCTGTGATGCGGTAGTTGTCCTCAACGAGCGCGTTTTGCACGAAATTCGACCCCTGCCGCGTCAAAAAACGCCCCTCCTCAAAGTACCGAACGGCGTTGATACGACCCTGTTTTATCCCGCAGCGATCAATGAGCGTCCGCACTTGCGGGCGAAATGGCAGTTTGCCAAGCCGACGATTGTATTCATCGGGCGGTTGGTCAAGAAAAAGGGGGTCGATCTCGTGGTGGAGGCGGCGCGGCTTGCCCCACAATGGGATTTTGTGATCTGCGGCAAGGATACCGAACTGCTGCAAACCGATTTGCCCAACGTGCGCGTGATCGGGAAGGTGGATCAGCCGACGCTGCGCGAAATTTACGCCGCGTCGGATGCGTTTCTGCTCCCATCCGAAGGCGAGGGCTTTCCGCTCAGTGTACAAGAGGCGATGGCGTGCGCTCTGCCCGTCGTGGTCAGCGATGACGCGACCAACCGCGAATACTTAGACACGACGGTTGCCGCCTTCACCGCCCGCCAGCCTGACGCCATTGTGAAGGCGATCAGCACCGTGATCGGGGAGCGCCGCGAACTGATGAGCGCCGCCGCTCATGCATGGGCGCTGGCTCACTTCGACTGGAATGTGACCGTGCAAAAATATCTAGCGTTGTACAATCGGGCTACGGGTTGACTTCCAGCAAGCGCGGGAAGGTGATTTGCTCGAAGTGTTCAAACCCACCGCCGACAGATGCAGCTTGCACCCACAGCGACAGCGTATATTGACCGGGATCGAGGGTTGTATCCGCTTCAAAAGCGGCTTCAAACGGCTGATCAACTGCCAGAGTCAAGAGCGTGAACGGGCTGCGATAGGCTTCCGCGCCGGGTTGTAGATCGCCGCTCGTGCTTTCGGTGACGGGGATGAGACTCAAGGCGTAGCGATACTGCGCGGCGGTTTCGACAACGAACTGGAGTTCTGCCTGTACATGAAACCTGCCATCGTTAGACGGGGTGAGTTCGGCACTACGAATCACAATGCCGCTTCCTGTGGGCAGCAGCGCCCCTTCCAACACAAGGCGCGGTTCTATGGCTTGATCCACATAGGCGATAACTTCACGCACACCCGCTTCAATACGATAATCGCCTACCGTGTACCCTTCGGGGATCGGCACGCTCACCACCGCATCCGAGCGCGGCGCGATCAATGCCAGCGTCACCTGCCCGGATGTGTAAGCAATCCCGCCCGACAGCGGGTCAATGAGCGCGTACCATGCTTCGGCGGTCATGTGGCGTAGTTCGTTGTTTCGCACCGTGATGTCGACGTAACCGAATGCTGCATCTGTCCGCACCACTTCCAACGCGATACGAAATGGCGGCTGGCGCAGATCAAAAATGCCGCCGAATGCTGCGGTGAACAGCAAGACGGCGGCAATCAAACCAATAGGAAGAAGCATGGGAAATAAGCGTTTCATGATGACAGGACTGAGTCAAAAAAGGACTGAGGACTGAGAAAGAACAGAACTGAGTCAAGGTTTAATCTTGTTACTCACCTTACGCAGATCGTTATTTCTGACCCCACCCCCGACCCCTCCCCGAATTCGAGGAGGGGAGCAAGCAGACTCCTGTTGGCGCCCTCCCCTGAATTCGGGGGAGGGAGGCGAGCGCAGCGAGCGGGGTGGGGG
>JBBQRJ010000560.1:0-3228 GCA_038214955.1 Aggregatilineales bacterium
CTATTCCGTCGCCTCATGGAGTGGGATGCTCAACCGTAAGTCGCTTGAATGGGATGATCGCTGGTTAGACATTCTCAATTTATCGAAAATATCCTTACCGTCTTTAGCCGACTATAACGCTTCTGTTCAGGGTCATGTTGATTTACCTCATATGTCCTCTGTTCCCTTCTTTCTCGCGTTGGGCGATGGTGCGGCGGCGAACGTCGGCACAGGTTGCATGACGCCCGCGAAGATTGCGCTCACGTTAGGGACGACAGCGGCTTTGCGCGTAGTCACAAACTCAACTCGTCCGAATGTTCCTTTCGGTTTGTGGAACTATCGAGTCACGCAAGATTTACATCTTATTGGTGGTGCGACCAGTGAAGGCGGAAACATTTTTCAATGGGCGAAGCAAACCCTCAATCTGACCGACGCACAGGTAAACGCCCTTGACGAACGTCCACCCGACTCACATGGGCTAACCTTTCTCCCCCTCCTAGCAGGGGAGCGGAGTCCGGGTTGGGAAGCAAATGCCACCGGTGCGGTAATCGGTTTGCGCCTCTCGACTACGCCTCAAGACCTATTACAAGCAGCGATGGAAGGGGTTGCTTTTCGGTTAGCAGCGATTGCCGACCAGATGGATGTGCCAGACGCGGCGGTTATTGGGAGCGGCGGCGCTCTCTCCCCGGTTTGGGCGCAAATGATCGCAGATGCGCTCAATCGTCCCGTTGACGTTTTAGCCGACCAAAAGGCGATCACAGCATGGGGAACAGCGGCACTGGTGTTTCAAGCGTTGGGGATTAATGTTCAGGTGTTAAGTCCGGCGATAGGCGCGACCTACCTGCCGAAACCAGATCACGCCGCGATCATGGCAGATGCGAAACGTCGACAGCATGATCTTTATCACTTGTTGTACGATCCCCTTTAGAAATCACCGAAATTTGCTATAGTCTTTGCTATAGAATTTAACGTAACAGACTCAGGTAGATAAAGGACGCGCATGAAATCGCAACCGTTAACGGTTCTTTTCCTCTCTAGCTCGTATAAGGGCGATGTCATGCTTAAGACAGTCAAGGAATTGGGCTGCCGCGTGATTTTGCTCACCGAAGAATCGCTCAAAAACGAAACTTGGCCCCGTGAGTCGATTGATCAATTCATCACGACGCCCGATTTCCGCCGCTATCAAGACGTGATCAACACCGTCACCTATATGTGTCGTGGGTGGGAAATCGATCACATTCTGCCGCTAGATGAATTTGAGGTCGAACTGGTTGCCATTCTGCGAGAACATTTGCGTTTACCGGGGACAGGCGTCACCGCGATCCGCAATTTCCGCGATAAGTTGGTCATGCGCGAAAAGACGCAAAAAGCCGGGCTTCGCGTGCCAGAGTTCGTCCATGTTTTGAATTACGAAAAACTGGGTGCCTATATGGATCGCGTTCCTGCCCCTTGGGTTTTGAAACCGCGTACCGAAGCGGGTTCAATGGGGATCACCAAACCCGAAAACAGCGAGCAGGTGTGGCGCACGCTTGATCAGTTAGGGGATCGTCAGTCCTACTATCTGCTGGAACAGTTCGTCCCCGGCGATGTCTACCATGTTGATTCGCTCACGGTGAACAAAAAAGTCGTGTTTGCCAGCGTACAAAAATACGGCAAACCGCCGCTACAGGTTTATTCCGGTGGTGGCATTTTCACCACGCGCATTCTTCCCCGTGACTCAGAAGAATCTCGCGCATTGATCACGCTCAACGAAAAAGTGATTGTCGATACCTTGGGCATGGTCAATGGGGTGACTCATGCAGAGTTCATTCGTGGTCACGCCGACGGGGAGTTTTACTTCCTTGAAGTAGCGGCGCGGGTCGGTGGCGCATTCATCTCAGACATGATCGAACACGCAACTGGCTTCAACCCTTGGCGCGAATGGGCAAGGCTCGAAGTAGCCATGTTGCGCGGCGAGTCGTACCAGTTGCCCGCCCTGACCGATAATTACGGCGGTTTGCTCGTGACGCTGGCGCGACAGGAATACCCTGATTTGTCTGCTTATAATGCGCCTGAAGTGGCATGGAAGGCGGACAAACGCTATCACGCCGTGCTGACGCTGCGTTCACCGGATGCCGCACGGGTCGAATCGCTTTTGAGCGAATATGCCGAGCGATTTGTGTACGACTTCGGCACATCTGCGCCGCCAATGGGTGCAACACGCACGGGACAAGCGGGGTAGAAATGCCCTTGTTCAGTGCAAATATCCCACAAACGGAAGTGATCGATAGAGGATTGCTGTCTCTGCATGAGCGACTGGAAGCGTCTGCACAGTTGACCGGACGTGGCGTTGTCATGGCGTTCATCGACTCTGGCTACTACAGGCATCCCGATTTAGCAGATCGCATCCTCGTTCACGCCGATGCGACGACCAATCACATCATCGAAGAACTTCAGGTGATGACGATGGATGACCTAAGCTGGCATGGACAAATGACCAGCGTCGTTGCAGCGGGGGACGGCAGCGAGTCGGGCGGACGTTTCAAGGGACTCGCGTCACAGAGCAAACTGGTCTTGATCAAGATCAGCAGCCCGCGTGGACAGGTCAAAGAGAGCGACATTTTGCGCGGTTTGCGCTGGCTCATCGACACGCACGAGCGGTTTAACGTCAAAGTGGTGAACCTCTCTGTCGGCGGCGATTTCGTCAGCAACGATCCCGATCATGCAATTCACAGGGTGATTCGCAAGCTCGTTGATGCGGGTGTGACTGTCGTTGCAGCGGCGGGCAACAAAAGCGCAGATGCAATCGTGCCGCCCGCCAGTTCGCCGGGTGCAATCACGGTGGGCGGCTACAACGATCACAACTCGATAGATCGATCCCATTGGTCAGGCTATCACAACGATTATGGTTGGTGCTTTGACGGAACACCCAAGCCCGATGTCACCGCGCCCGCCGTCTGGATTCCTTCACCCATCTTGCCGGGGTCAGGCGTCGCACGGGAAGCCTACTGGTTGGGTCCCCTTTTAGAGACAGAAAGCGAACGGGCGCTCAAACGTTTGCTGCTGCGCGGCTATGCTGATCTCGGTTTGTCGCGTGAAGAGACGCTGCATCCCAACGAGCATTTGTACGGCAAGCTGCAATCCCGCATCAACTCGCATAAGTTGATCGACGCGAAGCATCAGCATGTCGATGGCACATCCGTTTCAGCGGCGATTGTCACCTCGTTAGTCGCGCAAATGCTTGAGGCGAATCCGCGTTTGACGCCAGAT
>JBBQRJ010000561.1:0-3195 GCA_038214955.1 Aggregatilineales bacterium
GGTTCAAAAATTGGCGGTCATGCGAGACGATTAACATAGCACCGCGATAGCGCGACAAATACGCTTCTAGCCATTTGAGCATGGCAAAATCAAGGTGATTGGTTGGCTCGTCTAGCAGCAGCACGTCCGGCGCACCCAACAACAGAAGCGCCAACCCCACGCGAGTCTTTTCACCGCCCGACAGCGTGACAAACGGGCGATCTCGTTCCAGTCGATCCACACCCAAGCCCGCGAATACGGTATCGACCCGATGATCCAGTTCGTAGCCGCCCATGCGTTCAAACTGATCGCTGGCATCACCGTATGCCGCCAGCACGCCATCCAGTGCGTCACCCTCAGCGCGGCTCATCTCTAGTTCCAGTTCACGCAAGCGGCGTTCCAGCGCGTAGACCGCATCCAGCGATTCCGCGATCAAGTCTGCCAGTGTTTTCCCCTCGCTATAGCTGATCGTCTGCGCGAGGTAGCCCAATCGCCGCCCCGCCGACAGCATCACCGTACCGGAATCAGCTTCAACCTCCCCGGTGATAATCTTGAGCAGCGTCGATTTGCCCACGCCGTTCGCGCCCACCAACCCGACGCGCTCCCCTTCATTCAGCGTGAACGATACGCCGTCTAACACGGGCTTGATCCCGTAAGTTTTGCGAATGCCTGAAATCGTTATAAACATATGACCCCCTTCAACCTGTTGAAGATTTTTGTTTGACCTCTCCGCCGTCAAAATGTTCTTGACTCCCCTCTCCTTTTTCGGAGAGGGGTCGGGGGTGAGGTTAGCTTTGCGGCGGAATCAAAAACGCCGCACGGGGTCAACCTTGCGGCGTTTGCGGCGTCAAGAAGATGCAATAGAGCGAGAATACGCTTATCTGCACACACGAATCATGACATCAGCCATCAGGGTTGATCCAAAAAACGATCACGCCAGTCTGGTGATGTACGTGTGCATGAAATACCCTTCGATAAGCGAACGATGATCGCGTGGAATACGTCTCATTCGGAGAGGCTTCGGCACGATAAGATCATTCTAGTCTCATACGAGAGCGTGTGTCAAGCGATAAAAAACGTTATATACTGAGTCATACTTTTCTTGATGCGAAGGACGAATTCATGCGGCAGTACGTCCCATATTTCGACTATCGGCGTCAGCAGCTCCGTGTGCGCGATCTCAATATCAGCTATTGGGACGAAGGCACGGGACAACCCATCGTCTTGATTCACGGTCTGGGCGGCTTCTTAGAATATTGGGCGTGGGTCTTTCCACAACTCATCGGGCAGTTTCGCGTCATCGCGCTCGACCTCCCCGGCTTCGGTGAATCGAGCGTTCCCTCAAGTAACCAGTTGCGTATACCCGATGCGGTTGAACTGCTTCACGAATTTGTTGCGGCACTGAACCTCAAAAACCCCATTCTCGTCGGGCATTCATTGGGCGGGACGCTGGCGCTAAAATGCGCTGCAACCTACCCTGAAAATTATTCCAGCGTTATGGCATTGTGTCCGCCGGGGTTTGGGCGCGAAATTGACTTCGTGAGCCGCGTTCTGACTCTCCCTGTGCTGGGTGAGATGTTGTTTCAGCCCACCCACGCCACGATCTTTCGCGTCCTCAAATGTCCCGATTCGGTGGTCGGGGTAGACCATCTCGTTAAGCTGACCTATGAACGTTTGAGCCAACCCGACGCCCGAACCCGTCATTTGACCATGCTGCGACAGGGTGTCAATGTGATCGGGCAAACGTTTCGCTTCCAACCAGACCAGTTCAGGCGCTGTACGAAGCGCGTCAAAGTCGTATGGGGAGATCGAGATACCATTTTCCCGGTCAAACAAGCTGGACGTGTACGCGATCTATTGCCAACAGCAGAACTCGATATTATCCCGGCGGGTCACATGCTGCTGGTGGAGGAGTCCGGTTTAATCAGTCAATTAATCATGAATTTCGTGGGAAATCAAAGCGCAGAGGCAGCGTAGGGACGCTCATGAGCGTCCCTTTTCTTTAGTTCGTCACAGGTTACGAATGGGGGTGATAATTCGTCGCCTTGCGTTGGTTGACCAGGACAACCTGCGCGTCCATCCCGTACAGCATCTTCGTGACAAACGGGTTCTGGATAACAACCATCTTGCGCGTTTCACCGCTGCGCTGCAATTCCACATGGAATAAGCTGATGCGTCTTACACCTGCCAACCAGCATTCTTGGCGGAAAATAACACCCTTTACCTGCCAGCCTTCATCTAAGGCGGTGACAAGCGCGTCTCCACCCGTATAACGTTCAGAATCAATATTCCAGTGGCGATGAATGTTGGCTGAATCTTTTTCTTCGGGTTCAAGTTTAGCCATCATAATATTCTCCAAATTACTTACCTATCCACTTATCCCCAAAGACAAGCGAACATCAATACCATAAGCATAGGCACTTTCACCAAGATGCGCTAGACGACGATTGGTTGAATTTATACAGTTGCCAAAGTCCTACCAACTTATGGGTCTTAAGGCGTATATTAGCCAACTCCTTACAAAAACTCAGGCAAAATGTTCCTAAATGCCTCATGCATCTATCATAAATCCCCCTTATAATACGTACTGGCGTTTATAACAATTGACATATCAATATAGAGGGCATAATGGTACAGGCTGCCGACATAACCAAAACACAGGCGAATGCAGGTCTGCATGTAGGTGCAGGCTTTCCCCTTCCCTATGGTGCAACCGTCATTGACAATGGCATCAATTTTTCGGTCTTTTCAAACCATGCGGAACGTGCCACGCTCGTTCTATTTCGTAAAGGCGAACCCGACCCCTTCGCAGAAATCCCGTTCCCGGAAAAATACTGTGTTGGCAACGCCTTCACGCTGCAAGTCTACGATCTTGACTCCGCAACCATTGAATATGGCTTCCGCATGGACGGCGCAAACGACCCTGAACGCGGTCATCGTTTCGATGGATCGAAAATACTACTAGACCCTTACGCTAAATCGATCAGCGGGCGCGAGAACTGGCGGGAACAGAATCCGCTGAAAGACAATGCCTTTCCGCATCGAGCGCGAATTGTCCAGTCTCATTTCGATTGGGAAGGTGATACGCCGCTCCATACCCCGTTGGAAGACCTTATAATCTACGAGGTACACGTCCGCAGCTTCACCGCGCACAAATCTTCCGGCGTGAAATTCCCCGGCACCTATGCGGGCATGGTCGAACGAATCGACTACTTG
>JBBQRJ010000562.1:0-3190 GCA_038214955.1 Aggregatilineales bacterium
CGGGTAAGAAAGACTATGGCACGGATGATAGCCTATACACCGTGCTGATGGCAGATCGCCAGAACGCGCCGCAGACGTTGATGAACTGCATTGTGCCGTCAACCTGGGATGAGAACCTGCATGTACTCCCTGCCTCACCAATGCTGGAAGGCGCAGAACGCGAACTGATGGGTGTGGCAGGTGCGCCCTATCGCCTCGCTGATCCTCTCGGCAAAATCGCCAACCAGTATGCCGCCATCGTCATCGATACACGACCATCATTTTCGCTGATGACAGAGATGGGACTGCTCGCCGGAACCGATGCGATTGTTCCGGTCGAGCCGCGCTACCTTGAGACCGTTGGTTTAACGAGTGTCATTCAGAAAATCAACGACATTCGTGAAGGCTGGCGACATCCGAATCTGCGCGTGAGCGGGCTGATTGTCACCAAGATGGACAATCGTATTCGCGGACACAATCACCTGCTGGCAGAACTCAAATCCCATCCGGTGTTGGGCAAACTTCTGCTCGGCGTGATCCCTGCGAATGAAGCGGTCTCCTATGCCCATCGCAGCCACCAAAGCTTGTTTGCCTATGATCCACGCTCGTCAGCCAGCAAAGCCTATGTGCAGGTCGTCGCATCCTTAGTGCGCTATCTGTCGAAGGGCAGCGAATAATGGCGCGACCCAATAACAACACCAGCCGTATGGATGACTTACTCGCGTCGGTCACGGGCGATTTGCTCGGTGATCTGCCCCAGACGTTCAACGACAACACACTGCGCGTCGAACGCATCTTACTGGAAATGGTGCGTCCCGATCCGGTGCAGCCGCGTCGTGTTCTGCCGGAGAGTATTCACCTGAATTTCCACAATAATCGCGTCACCCCGACCCAAGCATTACGCGAACTGGTGCAGCTCGTCCAGATCGCTGCCCGACAGCGAGGGCGACCCTTCAATGGTGTGTTGGAACTACTCCCGAATGCCGATGATGAGCGCGAAGACGAAGCGAATGTTGTGCTATCACCGGAGGAGCAGCTTTTGCGCGATCTGGTCAATCTTGCGGTCACAATCAGGGACGATGGACAGGTCAATCCGCTGACCGTCGTTGATATCTCGCAGGGTGTCACCCGCTTATTTCGCATCGAAACGGGTGAGCGCCGCTATTGGGCAACTTGGCTGCTACGGGATTTCATCCCCAACTACACGGGCGATGGCATGATCCCCTGCATCATCATCTCTGCCAACCGCTCATCGGTATTTCGTCAGGCGAAAGAGAACACGGCGCGTTCTGGGCTGACAGCGGTCGCGCTGGCACGACAAGCAGCGCTACTGCTGCTGACGGTTCACGGCTACGAAATCCCTGCATATGCGGTGGGCAATGATTTTTACCGTCACGCGCTTGATCTCGACTTGCGTGCCAAACGTGAATATACCGATGCGATTCTGAGTGCGATGGGCGGGATCAAACGGGCGCAATTCAGTCTGATCAAGTCCCTCCTACGCCTTTCCGATGAGGCACTTGAACTTGCCGACCGATACGATATCGAGGAAAAGAAGCTTCGCTATGTAGCAAACATAGCGACTGAGCACCATGCTGAGGTCATACGCCAGATCATTGACTTCAATCTCACGAGCAAACAAGTAAAAGAGCTTTGCGAAGGCGAAACACCAGATTCAAGCCAAGACGACCCGATTGATAAGGTGTCGCCCGCAGCTTTGAAGCTGGCGAAGGTGACTCAGGCGATCAATACGACGACGCCGCAGGAACTGGCACGTGCGCTGATGCATCAGGAGAAGGATGTAGCGATTGCGCGGGCAAGGCTTCAAGCTATGCGGAAACTGATTGGTGAAGCTGAACGGTATCTTTCAGAAGAATAGAATTGTTTGCCCGGGCAAACAATTTTGGAGGATTAACATGAACACACGTAGTCGCGCACCGCCCTAGAAAAGGAAATGCCCACTGCTGATAAGGCGCGTGGGCGGCGGCTTGGGATACACTGTGAACTCGACACTCACAATGTATCACAACCTGTCCCCTCGTGCAACTGAATTTCGCGCCCAAACCGTGTTTTTTCAACACGAGTTCTCTTTAGCTTTGTATGGAGACAGGTCTCATGAGTATCGACTTGGAGCAGATTCGCTCCGCTAATCCTATCGAGCAGGTCGTCGGTGAAAAAGTCAATCTCAAGCGCATGGGGATGCGCTTCGTCGGGATCGACCATGACAGCCTTGTCGTGACGCCGCAGACTGGACAGTATTTTTGGAATTCGCACGGCGAGTATGGCGACACCTTCGATTTCGTCGGGCGGCATTTACTGGGCTATGATGCCCGCTGGAGCAACCGTGACGCAGCGATGTTTATGGAAGCCGTGCGCTACTTGGCGCAGCGGGCGGGTATCTCTATTGAAACACAGAATGATTTCCATAAGTCGTATGCGTGGGCAGAGCGCCAGCTTGTCGCCCGACTCCACGACGCACTGCTGACTACACCCGCTGCTCTCGACTACGCGACCAAAACGCGCGGCTGGAGCATGGCGACGGTCAAAGCCGCGCGGATCGGTTTCATGCCGCAAGACAAACGCGGACTGCTGGTTGAACTCAACCTACCCGATAAATGGCGGACGGTGATCGGTAAGTTTCCACCGGGGATGCTGGTTTACATTCATCTGGAACGGGGGCGTTTGGCATATCTGAGTGGACGCTCGATTGAAGGAAAAAAACACTACAATCCGCCGCGTGAAATCTTGGGCGAACGCCGTCCCTACTACAATCATCTCTACAGCGCCGACGCGGAACGGGTCGTGCTGGTCGAAGGTCAAGCGGATGCCATCACGTTCGGCGAGTGGGGCATTTCTGCGCTCGCCATCGCCGGAATGCACATCGTGGATGACCTGCTCACCGAACTCAGCCAGCATCGACGCATCTTCGTGGCGCTGGACAACACACCTGAGGCGATGGAAAAGAACCGTGAAATTGCCAAGTCACTCGGCGCGACGGCGCTCATTCCGCGTCTGCCCGACGGTGTAAAAGATGCCAACGACTGGCTGACACAGCACAACGCGACCGCCGATGCGGTACAGGATGTGTTGAACAAAGCCAAAACGTGGTTGCAAAGCGAGATCGAGCGCGTTGCATTTCTGATCGGACTGGAGCGCAAAGACGCAGTGCGCGACCTCTTTCAATACGCAGTCGATCTGGATGAGATGGAAC
>JBBQRJ010000563.1:0-3179 GCA_038214955.1 Aggregatilineales bacterium
AACTCACCTTACGCAGGGTGTCAGTTTGACCCCCACCCCGCTCGCTGCGCTCGCCTCCCTCCCCCGAATTCAGGGGAGGGCGCCAACAGGAGTCGGCTTGCTCCCCTCCTCGAATTCGGGGAGGGGTCGGGGGTGGGGTCAGAAATAACGATCTGCGTAAGGTAAGGTTGAAAGTCAAAAGTGGTAAAGCCTTTTATGCGGATTATCGGCTGTTTTGCCTTAGCAATTAGCGAAAAGGCGAAAAAACTACGCTAAATGGCTTTGAGGATGTTACTTTTAACTTTATACTTTTAACTTTTAACTCTCTCCCCAAAGGATTTTTTCATGCCTAACTACATTCTTGCACTCGATCAAGGCACAACATCATCCCGTGCTATCCTGTTTGACCATGACGGGCGCATCGTCAAGTCCGCGCAAAACGAATTCCCGCAAATTTACCCGCAGCCGGGATGGGTAGAACACGACCCGCGTGATATTTGGGACTCGCAGTTTGGCGCGGCAAATAAAGCAACTGCAACCATTGACCCCTCCCACATCACCGCTATTGGCATTACCAACCAGCGCGAAACCACGATTATATGGGATCGGGCGACGGGCGAACCGATCTACAACGCGATTGTGTGGCAGTGTCGCCGTACCGCGACGATGTGTGAGACGCTGAAAGCCGAAGGATTTGATCGCGTCATCCTCGAAAAAACGGGCTTGGTCACAGATGCTTATTTTTCGGGGACAAAGGTCGCGTGGCTGTTGGAGAATGTGCCGGGAGCGCGTGAACGTGCCGAACGCGGCGAACTGGCATTCGGCACAGTAGACAGCTACTTGATCTGGAAAATGACGGGTAAACACCTCACCGATGTGAGCAACGCCAGCCGGACTCTGCTGTACGACATCCGGCGCGGCGAGTGGGACGATCAAATATTGGCACGGCTCAACATCCCGCGTTCGGTGCTGCCCGAAGTCAAGCCGAGCAGCGCGATCTATGGAGAAACAACGTTGTTCGGCGGCTCAATCCCGATTGCGGGCGTGGCGGGCGACCAAGAAGCCGCAACGTTCGGGCAAGTTTGCACACAGCCGGGCATGGTCAAGAACACGTATGGCACAGGCTGTTTTATGTTGATGAACACAGGCGCACAGGCGATCCCCTCAAGCCACCGCCTGTTAACCACCGTCGCATGGAAGCTAGGCGACCAACCGACGCAGTACGCGCTAGAAGGCAGCGTATTTATTGCAGGGGCGGCGCTGCAATGGTTACGCGATGAAGTCGGCTTGATCAGCAACGCGGCAGAGAGCGAAACACTAGCGCAAAGCATCACCGATACGGGCGGCGTGTATCTCGTTCCCGCGTTCGTCGGCTTGGGTGCGCCCTACTGGGATGGATTCGCACGCGGCGCAATCCTCGGCTTGACGCGGGGCAGCGGGCGGGCGCAGATCGTGCGTGCGGCGCTCGAAAGTGTAGCGTATCAAACCCGCGATGTGTGCGATGCAATGGGCGCAGATTCGGGTATTCCGCTCAAGACACTGCGCGTGGATGGTGGCATGGTTAAAAATAATTTCCTCATGCAGTTTCAGGCGGATATTCTGGGCGTGCCGGTACAGCGTCCGCAAGTCACCGAGACAACGGCGCTCGGCGCGGCGTATCTGGCAGGTTTAGCAGTAGGTTTCTGGGACTCGACAGATGAGATCGCGCAGCAGTGGGCAGTCGAACGCACCTTTGAGCCGACCATGAGTGTGGATCAGCGCGAAATGCTCTACGCGGGTTGGAAAAAAGCCGTCGAACGCACTAGAGGCTAAAAGAAAGAAAAAGACTCAACGCAAGGACGCGAAGGCGCAAAGAGTTAAGTTTAAACGTAGGGACGCCATAAATGGCGTCCGTCGCATCGCATGATCTTAACGAACGCGCAACGGCGTATGTGTTCTTTTAACCTTTTTCTTGGCGTCTTTGCGCCTTCGCGCCTTTGCGTTAGGCTTTTTCTTTTCTTGCTTTTGGTCTTAGATGTCTTTCCAATCCGGTGGGTGATTCTCCATGCGCCAGCGCACCCCCACCGGATAGCCGATCATTTTGGCAATGTCGCCCACCACACGGATGATCGGCACGAGCGCAACCGCGTACAAGTTGCTCGCCAGCGTGACCTGTACGCGATTTTGTGCCGTCGCATCAGCGAGTACCGTGCGTAAGCGGCGGTAAGGCTGGCGCAAGTAGATCGCGCCCCCGATGCCAAACAGCGCCCACAGCACGCGATTCACGCGCCAGCCGAGCAAGAAAATCAGCGGGATTGCCAGCAGATAAGTCGCATAGCGGGCGGCGTGCCGTTTGCGCCACAAATCCGCCTTGCCGTCACCCCGCGCATAACGTTGATAGGTTTTATAGAAGCTCGTGAGATCACCATGCGGACGGTAGTAGACCCGTGCATCGGGCGCAAATGCCATTGGCGCGGCGGTCTGTTTCAAACGCAGGTCAAACACCAAATCTTCGCAGTAATCCAGCCATTCGGGATAACCGCCGACAGTTGTCCATGCCGATTTGCGAAAGGCGATGCTGCGGCTGCTTGGCAAAAACGTATCCACATTGATCTCATCGACCAATGGGAAGGTTGTTGCGCCCATTGCCGCTTCAAAGATCGTGTGCGGTTCTACCGTGAAGAAGCCCGCGACCACTTCAAGCGCGGGATCATCCTCTAACGGGCGGATTAAATGTTCAAGCCAAGCCTGATGCAGCACAACACCCGCATCCGTCGCCGCGATAAGTTCCCCATGTGCCGCCGCGATTGCACGATTGCGCCCCGCGCTGATGTTCGCCCCCGGTTCAACGAGGATGTGCAGCGGGAGTCGATTCTCGTACTCGCGCAAAACTGCAACCGTTTGATCGCGGCTGCCACCATCTACGATGACCACCTCGTCAGGCTGGCACGTTTGCGCGACAAGCGACTCCATGAGGCGGCGAATGTTATCCCCTTCATTGAGTACCGTCGCAATCACGGTGATCACATTTGCACCCGCCCCTCATGAATCACGTTAAACCGTGAAGTTTAACTGATTCTCTACGCGATTTCATCACGCATCAAAGACATAACCCACTCCCGGCTGCGTGAGGATAAAGCGTCGGCTGTTCGATGTAGGTTCCAGTTTCTTACGCAAGCGGCTAATGTTCACCCACAAATACTGTGTCTCGCCTTGATGTT
>JBBQRJ010000564.1:0-3171 GCA_038214955.1 Aggregatilineales bacterium
AGTCTTAAACCCCCTGGCATTTGAGTCCCCTCAACTTCGCTGATCGGCGTGGCGCTTGGAACGGGGAACGCTGGCAGCGGATCGCCCGTCAGCCAGTGAATATCACTTTTACGCACACGATCCGCCGCGACACACTCCGCCCGCCCACCAAGCCCTTGAATGCAAATGCGGCTGTATTCCAGCGGACTCAAGATATACGCGAGGCGCGTTCCATCAGGCGACCACTCAAAATCGCCAATACTGTTGGTCTGCCCGCTTCGCGTGATCTGCACGGTGATCCCATGTGCGATGTCTAACACGTACAGGTTGCCCCAAATCGGCAGATCGGTTCGCGCCTCTGCCACGTAAAACGCCAGCATGTCACCCTGAGGCGACCAACGCACGCCGAACACATTCCCATAAATCCGCGTGATCTGGTGCAGGTTGCGCCCATCCCGATCCATGATGAACGCTTGTGTGAGGGGTACGCCGGTGGTCGAAAACGTCCGCGCCCTATCCCGTGACAAGAACAGGATGCGTTCGCCATCCGGTGACCACTGCGGCGCGTAATCGTAAGTTGAATCCCCCGTGAGATTGTTCATACCGCCGTTCACAGGGTCTGCAACGTAAATTTGCTGTCCATCATAGCCGCGTACCTGAAACAGGATCAGCGAACCATCGGGCGACCACTGCGGCGACATGCTCACAAAGTCAGTTGTCAGCCGTGCGGGTTCAGTACCCTCTACCGGAATCGTATAAATGCCGCTGTCGCCTTCATTCGTGTACGAAAACGCGAGGAAACGTCCGTCCGGCGACCATGACAGCCTATCCAGAAAGTTGATCGGGGTGATCGGCGTCGGGTGACTGCCGTCCGTTTGTGCGATGTACAGATAGGGGTTTAAGTCGGCTTGATCCCGATCCCGTCCGACAAACGCCAGATGTGAGCCATCCGGCGACCATGCGAACGCCAGCGGCTCAACTGGAAGTGGCATAGGGCGATAGCTTTGCCCATGAACCACGCCTATCTGAAACGGGCAGCGCGGATTCAAGCAGTTGTTATCGCCTAACAAAAATGCGATTCGCCCGCTCAAGTCTTCGCTGTAGGGAGGGCGAAACAAGCGCACTGTCGCTGCAACCGTCACCGATCCCACAATCAACGTGAACAGGGTGAAGACCAGCAAGCCGCGTAGGAACACGCTCACGGCACTATCCGCGCTGCGCTCGTCTCACCGCCAGATGCAAAACACGATCCGCCAGCGCCGCTTGCAAGAGCGCAAACCCTATCAGCGCCAAGCCTAGGAAAATGCCGTAGGGAACGGTTGCCCATACTTCGGCAAAGCGTGACAGCAGCAAATACGCGCCGCCCCAATCGCCTGTGCCGCCAAAGACCAGCATCAGCAGCCACGCTAACGGGTCAGACAGCGTGAGCGACCCGTCAAGGTAAGCGGTTGTCGCCAGCAGCAGCACCAGCGTGATCGCCCCGCGTACCAGCATAATCAAAAATTGCGCCAATGTACTGAATGTGCGCCGATGCACATAGGCAGACACCAGCAGACCCAACGCCGCGTCAAAAGCGATTCCTGTGAATGGCAGCAAAAGCGCCGCTGTCATCACAAAGGAGAGGAGCAGCACGGCGGCAGCTAACGGAACTTCCGGCACGATGCCAAAGATCAGGAGGTCTATGAAACGTCCCTGAAACGCGGTCAATTCGTAGAGGATCATCCCGATCAGAATCACACGGGTGACGAGGATCAACCCGATGATCCCCCGTAGGCGGTAAAACACGGCGAACCACCGCGCCCGCAATGCAATATCTGCACCGCTGGCAGTCGCTCGCAAGTTATCCCAATTTTGACGCCGCATTTCTTCACCGACCACATCCGCAGTCATGGTGAACGCCATAATCCGTGCGCCAAATTGGATGAAAATCAACGGGAAATAGGCGATATGGTTGATGCTTTCAACCAGCGTTTGCCCTGCGGCGTGCGTGAGAAACCCCGTTGCGGTCAGATACCCCGCCCCGATCAGCACCGCAAGGATGAACACCCCCACAAAGGCGTACCATAACCGTCCCCAAAATGCGCGGCGCGGCATCTTGCCAAGTTCGTGGCGTAACATGGGGTGACTTGGACGCATCCATTGTGGCACGTCACCGATCAATGCACGCATCATCGGAGTCTGTTCCCCATGTGATTTAACAGCACTCGCAGTTTAAGGGGTGTTATCAACTGAGCAAGCTCCCAATATCATCTTCTAGTTGAGCCAGCGCCGCCCGCCAATCTGCCTCTGCGACGAAGACGGTTTTTTCGTGTCGAATGTAGTGAATATACACCGCTGGCACAACATCGAGCAACGCGCTCACCGCCGCCGCGTACACGCCCACCTGTGGTAGATACTGCCGCGCATGGGCTTCGAGCGTCACGCCTTTGACGTAGCTCGTCTTATAGTTGATCACCGCCCATGTATCATCGGCACGGCGAATCAACAGATCAATTTGCCCGTGAATCGCCCGCCGTTCAGTCTGGTAGATGAACGGGATTTCGCGCAAAACCTCTTGCGCCTCGTTGATCCATGTGAACACGTCGCTTTTCTGCACCTTTTGAAGCAAACCATATGCCCGTGTGACCGCTTCTTCTCGCGCTTCGTCGGTGACAATGCCGTGTTCCCATGCTTGACAGCCGAGCAGGTGCAGCAGCATACGCCGATCCGTCGGCAAGTTATCGCGGATCGCCTGATGCACAATATCCCCGATCTTCTTAAACGTGATCGTGTCTTTGTTCAGGTTCGCCCGTTCGATGTGCGCGGGGGCATCACCGAGTACACTCCGCCGTAAGCGTTCACGGTAACGCGGACGGGTATCCTGGGGTGTGCCATGTAACGCGCTGCCCATATCCGCGATCTGTGTGGCGGTCAGCGAACGCATTGCCACTGTGCTATCAACGGGGATGATCGCCAACAGCGGCGGCATGACAGCATCCTCAACGAGAGCTTCATCTACCCGTTCAAGTTCCGGCATAGGGATCGGCGGCATAATCTCCAAACAGCAGCGCACGGCAAGCGTCCCCCACTCGTAAGCGCGATCTTGCTGTGCTTCACGCGGGTGGTCACTCAACTCCAGCGCATCAATCAGCCAGCCAAGCCAACCGTCCGCTTTCAACTGACCCTGCTTATCCCACTCCGCCGCACCACTGA
>JBBQRJ010000565.1:0-3170 GCA_038214955.1 Aggregatilineales bacterium
GATTCCGGTGCTGGTCAGCGGGGCAAAAATGCCCACGCCCGATCAACTGCCGTCTACGCTGTCACAACTGCCCTTTCGCAACGCGGCGGTGGTGCGTGATGATCCCGATTTCAGCCGGGATATGGCGCGGCTGATCGAACAAATCAATCGTCAATTCGCTCCTGAAACGTTGACGATAGCGCAAGCCCGTTCGGATAGACCGAGACTGCCGGTGCGCCCGCGCCTTGACTTTCCCGAAATTAGATCGCAAATTTCTAGTCGGGGCGTCATCTTTGCAGGCATGATTCTGGTGATGATTGCGTTGTTCGCGCTAATCGTCCCGCGCCTCTTTCCAGCCCCAAACATCACCCCGACAACAGAAGTTTTACCTACGGCGATTCCTACGGCGGAAATCACGCCAGAGCCAACGCCTGTACCTGTCGCCGCCGCGCCAGAATTCTGGCTGTCGTACCCTGTAGCGCAAAATATTTTTTCGATCTCGGATGCATTTGATGAGCCGCGCCCGTCTTACGGACAAATTGCGCCGGACAAGCTCCCACTCAATGAGGGCGTGAACATCGTCGCGGAAGATGCACAGGGCAACCCCTCGATCATCCTTGCGACTCAGCGCGGGGTCGTTGAACGGGTAAATACCGATACGAGGCATCCATTCGGTTACTTTGTCACCATTCGACACACATGGTATGGTGAAGAATGGGTGACATGGTACGCGCATCTCGGACGTATTGATGTGCAAGAAGGACAGTTTGTCGCATCAGGTGCGCCCATTGGCATCATCGGCAACACAGGCAATTCGATGGGGAACAACCTCAAGTTGATTGTGCAGCATATCGGGGAAGGGCTGCCCAATTACCTTATCGATGATGTTGTTAATCCCGAACCGCTGTTCACGGTCAACCCGCCGTCCTATGATGAAGCGTGGTTGCTCGAAGAGGTATCCATTCCCAACGGCACGCGGCTTGAAGTCGGGGCGACCTTTACGAAAACGTGGCGCGTGACCAACACGGGAACACGCACATGGGATCGCAACTACGGTTTGAGGCGGGTGGAGGGGGACGCTTTTGGTTTGGACAGCGACGAAACCCCTGTGCTGCAAAGTGTCGTTTTTCTGCGCCCCGGTGATGTGACCGATATTTCGCTCGATTTACAAGCGCCAGATAGCATTGGGACGTATGATGCAGTATGGCAGTTGACGAATAACGCCAGCGTGCGCTTTGAAATGCCGATCCGTCTGGAAATTATCGTTGTGGAGACGATGACACTACCCACCCTGACGCCCACCGAGGATCGCGGGTATGATCTCTCGCGTTACGTCGCAGATGTGACGATTCCTGATGGCACTGTATTTGCACCACGCGCAGAATTTACGAAGACGTGGCGTATTCGCAATGGCGGCACAACGACATGGGATGTAGGCTACGCTCTGGTCTTTGTAGATGGGGATCGCATGAGCGGAGCAGTCTCCATTGATCTGCCGCACACTGAACCCGGCGCAACGATCACCATGTCGGTTGACTTAATCGCGCCGAATCGCACAGGGACATTTCGCGGCTACTGGCAAGCGCGTAACCCTGAAGGCGATCTGTTTGGCTCACCGTTATATGTTGAGATTCGGGTTGAATGATGAATAGAGAATATCCAGAAGAAACACCCCGTTCGGGGATGCCCCCGGCGGACGATTTACCTGAAATGCCCGCTGAAGACACCAAACCTTTTCAGCCGCCTAATTCGCTCCCTCTCCGTTCGGAGAGGGGGTCGGGGGGTGAGGCTGGTTGGTCAGAAAATCAAGCGTCGGGGGGTGAGGCTTCTTGGTCACAGCAGCAAACACCCGCCCGTCCCATGAGTCCGGTAAGTGAAGATGACGACTACCTACCGTCACGTCAGCTATCACAGCGCCAAAGCAAAGCACGGGAACGCATCGAGAAGCGCAAACAGCAAGGACACGCTGTCCCCGTAGGGACGCGCATGAGCATCCCGCGCCAGATCAGCGTGCCGAGCAGCTTACCCAAGATCAACCTGTCGATTGGTCGTAACACGCTCTACGTGATCGGGTCGGTGCTGCTCGTTGTGATCGTGATCGTCGGGTTGGGATTGTTACGCAATCAACCGCCCGAAGTGCTGCCTAATGCGCTGTGGATCGGCACGGAATGGACATACGACGAATACACCGACGATCAACTGCGGGCGCTAGTACAGCGGCTGCGAGATAACAAGATCGGCACGGTCTATGCGTGGGTGTCGTATCTGCAAGAGGACAATACATGGCGACAGCAGACGACAGGCGCATGGGATCGCGTCAAGTTGTTTCGTGAGCGGTTGAAAGCACTTTACCCACAGGTGGAGATATTCGGATGGGTGAGCCTCAATACCAGCGTGGGCGATGGTGATCGCCTTGATGAGCCTGATGTGATCGATCTGGTGGCAAACTTAAGCGCAGAGGTAATCACCGACTTTCAATTCGATGGCGTGTTTTTGAACATCGAACCCGTGTGGGATGGCGACCAGAATTTCTTAGAACTGCTGCGTAAAGTGCGTGGGTTGGTGGGTGCAGACATTCCGGTTGCCGCCGCGATTCCGCCTGACTGGAGTCCGTTAGGCGTGGATTTCACGATTCCCGCCATCATTGCACCGGGTACTGTGTGGAGTACGGAATATAAACAGAACGTCGCGCTGCTGGTGGATCAACTGGCGGTGATGGCTTACAACAGCACGCTTGCTTCCCCCGCCGACTATTCGCGCTGGGTGGCGTATCAGGTCGAAACCTATGCGCTGGCGTTAGCTGAAAGCGAGATTGATACCGAAATCTTGATCGGTATTCCCACCTACGACGCGGAACTGCCGGGGCATGATCCGCTCATCGAAACGGTTCCAGCAGCAATTGACGGGATCAGGTTGGGGATCGAAAATGTAGGCGATGCAGCGCAGTATGTGCGCGGCGCAGCAATCTACGCGGGTTGGACAACCGACGATACCGAATGGAGTCAGTTCAAACGCGATTGGGTGGATTAAAAGAACAGTTAAAAGTTAAAAGTGACGAGTTAAAAGTCACCTTACGCAGGGTGTCAGTTTGACCCCCACCCCGCTCGCTACGCTCGCCTCCCTCCCCCGAATTCGGGGAGGGGTCGGGGGTGGGGTCAGAAGTAACGATCTGCGTAAGATGAGTTAAAAGT
>JBBQRJ010000566.1:0-3161 GCA_038214955.1 Aggregatilineales bacterium
AACAATCAGGGGATCGTCAAGCTGATTGGCACGGGGATGCCGCGCCGAATGGACACCCGCCCGATCAACATCACCCGTGAAACCAAGCTGTTCGCGCTGGTGGATGGCGGTTGGAACGCGGGTATGGTCGTCATGAGTTACGCGCTCGATCTGGCGATCAACAAGGCGCGAGAACACAGCGTCGGGATCGTTGGCACCAACCAGACCAACACGTCAACGGGGGCGATTGGCTATTATGTCAACCGTGCGGCGAAAGCGGGATTCGTCACGTTTGTGTTTTCCGGTTCGGGTGAATATGTTGCGATGCACGGGTCATATGAGCCGCTGATGGGGACGAATCCGCTGGCGATTGGCATCCCAACAGCAGGTGATCCGCTGGTGTTCGATATGGCGACTTCTGCGATTGCGCGATTCGGTATCATCGAGGCGAAAACCGCGAATCGTTCGATCCCCAACGATGTCGCCTATGACTCAATGGGGCAGCCCACGACTGATCCAGCGGCGGCTTTGCTCGGCGCGATCCGCACATTCGGTGGCTACAAAGGCGCGGCACTCTCGCTGATTGTGGAAATGCTCACGGGGGCGCTGGTGGGGACGACTCGCACCGCTGAGGGTAAGAAAACCGACTGGGGCAACTTGATCCTCGTGCTTGACCCCGAACTGCTGGTTGATGGCGACACGTTTGCCGAGCGCACGAGCCAATTGATCGAACGGGTGAAAGCGGCGAAACGTCTGCCCGGTATCGATGAGATTTTGATCCCCGGTGAGCGCGGAAATCGCATTCTGGAACGCATCGAACAGGCGGGCGAAGTCGAAATTGATGATGCGCTGTGGGCGGGACTGGTCGCGGCGACGGGGTAAGGTGCAATTAGTGATCAAGGCTTACATCGTTAGAAAGCCGACCCAAGAACTGACTCGCGTCCACAATAACAATATTTTGATAACTATAGAGGTTCAGTAAATGGAAATCACCCGTCACTATATAATCAGCTTGAGCCGCAATCGCACATGCTAAAACGTGATTATCGTCTGTGTCAGCTTCGACAATCCGGGAGATCGAGGCAGCGTCAATCACAGTACAGATTTGCAGATATTCAGTTACAACTTGCTCAGTCGTTTTGCCGATGCGAGCAAGGTTTGTTTTGAATTTGGCGCGTTGGATGACATCATTCAGTTCATCAATCAGCGCCTCGCTAATGAATACCCTGACAGTCCCCTCTTCGGCTGTTTGTATTACCTTACGCGGTATCCCTGACCACAATCGCCCCGAAATGATGATGTTCGTATCAAACACTGCATGGATCATTTTGTGGTTTTCGACTGCGCTTTCTCAGTTCGATAAATGCGTATTTCTTCGTTGACAAATTCCATCACCCGCCGATCCACTTCACCACGAATTAAAGTGGCGATTACATCGTCCGTCAACACATCAAATTCGCCAGCTTCTTCAAAAAGTTCGGCGGGCAGTCGCACGATAAGTTCCACATTTGCCATCGGATCATCTCCTGCTATCCTCACAACCGAATCATAGCATAAGATCAGGGTGCGTACAGTTCTTCGGGCGTGACTACGGCGGGCGTAATGCTCCCATCAATGTACTGCGCGTGCCACAGGTGAAACACGAGCGCCGACCACAGCGCGTGCATCTCGTATTTGCCTTCGTGAATATGATCGTGAATCAATCGCTGGATTGCCTCATAGCGGAACACGCCTGCCGCTTCGACTCGTTCCCGCGAGAGCGTGGCTTCAACCAGCGGGCGCAATATCCCGCGCATCCAACTGGAGGTCGGCGGGTTGAATCCCCACTTTGAGCGCGTGAGGACGCTTTCCGGCACAAGGTCACGCATCGCGTCTTTGAACACGGCTTTGGTTTGACCGCCGCGCAGCTTGTGGCTCAACGGCAGCGAGAGCGCCAATTCTGCCAATTGATAATCTTGCAGCGGCGCACGGGATTCGATGCTCATGGTCATGCTCATTTTATCGACGCGGCAGTTCCAATATTCCGCAAGGCGCAAACGCATATCCGTATACGCGATGCGATCCGTAAAGGCGTTCGTGCGCGGTTCGGCTAACACAGGGCGCAAAATCTGTGCGACGGCTTCAAACCCGCCGCCCGCGTGATTCAACAATTCTGTGTGGCGTTCCGGTTCAATCCAGCGCAGCCACTCAAGGTAGCGCCGCGCCGGGTCGGTCTGCTGTGATTTTCTCGCCAGCTTACGCGCCCCGTCAAAGCGTGAACCGGGCAAGCGTTCGAGCATGGGTGTGAGGATACTGGAGCGCAGCAAATTGGGAAGTTCTAGGTAACGACTCAGCACTTGACCCGTTTTGTAGTGGTTGTAGCCGCCGAACAATTCATCGCCGCCGTCACCGCTCAGTAACACGGGAATACGGTTGATGCGTGCCAGCGCCGACACATACGCCGTGAGGATGACCGTTGCGTCGGTGATCGGCTCATCGAGCATGTAGATCAAGCGCGTGACCAGATTCGCCAGAAAGCCCGCGTCACTCGCTTTCATGGTGATCAAGTGGTGATCGGTTTTGAGCGCCCGCGCCACTTCTGCCGCGTAATCGACATCCTGATTAAACTTCTTATCGTAGGCGCTGCCCGCTTCGGCTTCATAGCCGACGGTGAATGTCTTGACGGGCTGTGAGGTCGCCCGTGACATGATCGCCACCACTGCCGACGAATCGACGCCGCCGCTCAAAAACGCGCCAATCGGGACATCGCTCATCATTTGCGCTTCAACGGTTTCGATCACCTTTTCGCGCACGAGCTTCACCGCGTCGGGGTAGGTGGGCGCATTCGCCGCATCCATGACGGGCTGCCAGTACAATCCTTTGCGGATTTCGCCGCCTTCGCTGATCAAGTATTGTCCGGGCGCAAGTTTCTCGATCCCCGCGAACAGGGTCATCGGCGGGGGGACATAGCCGAGCGTCAGATAGGCGGGCATCGCGTCGTGATTGACCGCACGCACGACGCCGGGATGCTCAAATAGGGCTTTTGCTTCCGATGCGAACAGCAGTTGACCGTCGGCTAGGCGCGTGTAGTAGAGCGGTTTTTCGCCCAAACGATCCCGCGCAAGTAGCAACCGCCCGTTCGCTTGATCCCATAAGCCGATAGCGAACATGCCACGTAAACGGGTCAGCACGTCGATTCCCCA
>JBBQRJ010000567.1:0-3160 GCA_038214955.1 Aggregatilineales bacterium
CGCTTTATCCAGAATCCACGAGATTTGCGCGGCTTTGACCAGATGTACGGGCAGCACTTCGCTTGCATCTTTCGGCGGCGTGAGCGCCCGCTTGACCATTGCCGCCTTTTCTTCGCCCAACACATAGAAGATCACGTTTGCCGCCGCGTTAATCACAGGATACGTCAGCGTAATGCGCCATGTATCTAACTGAGGCACATGGTTCGCTACCGCCCATCGTTCTTTTTCAGCCAGAGCCTTCGTGCGGGGAAACAGCGATGCGATATGCCCATCGTCGCCTACGCCTAAAATGATCAAGTCGAGCTTAGGCATTTGCATGTTCAGCCGCCCCGTGAAAAACTTCTTCATCGCGGCTTCATACTCATCGGCGGCTTGCTGCGGCGGGTGTTGACTTGGGATGCGGAAAAGCTGCGGTAGGGGCAGTGGCACATGGTTGAACAGCATCTCTTTTGCCATGCGTGCGTTATTGTCCGGGTCGTCAAGCGGCACGGAGCGTTCATCAATCCAGAACACATACGTTTGCGACCATGCAATCTGACGTGCAAATTCGTCAGTCGCAAGCAAACGATAAGCATCACGCGGCGTTTTTCCCCCTGTAATCCCCACAGTGAAGCGAGACCGCGCTTCGGTTGACTTTTCTGCCCACCGCGTGAATTGTGTCGCCAGCGCGTGGGCGGCAGCACTTCGGGTAGGATACACGCGATAATTACTCATATTTCATAACTCCCACAGGCTGATCTCATTCTTCATGTCCCCCACAGCCTAGCCGCCAGCCGCGCCCCTCTTGAAAGAGCATAGCGTCTGCCTGTTCGGGCCCCCACGAATTACGCGGATACGTACCCAGTGGCGGCGCAAACGGCGATTCCCACCCGCTGAGAATGTAATCGACCAATTTCCACGACAGGTCGATTTCGTCCTCACGGGTGAACAACGCGGCGTCCCCTTGAATGGCATCAAGCAGCAGACGTTCGTAGGCTTCGGGGAGCGCCTTCCCTGCGTAGCCTTCGCTGTAATGAAATTCCATATCCATGGGCTGAATATCGGGCGCACCCGGCATTTTCGTCTCGAAACGCAGATGAATCCCTTCATCGGGCTGAATGCACAATGACAGCATGTTCGGTTCTAATATCTTGCCGCCTGTCATGTTCATGAACAAATGCGGCGGACGGCGAAACTGAATAGCGATTTCGCTGGTTTTGCGTCTAAGTGCTTTGCCAGACCGCAGATAAAACGGTACATCTTGCCAGCGCCAGTTATCAATATACAGCTTGACTGCGGCGAAAGTAGGCGTTTGCGAGTGAGCCGCGACTCCCTGCGTTGTGGAATAACCCTCGTACTGCGCCCGCACCGTCTCATCAATGGATACTGTGCGAATGGCGCTCAACACCTTGACCTTTTCGTTACGCAGCGTCTCCGCTTGAAACGCAACTGGCGGTTCCATGGCGACCAGCGAGAGCAGTTGCAGCAGGTGATTCTGGAACATGTCGCGCATGACGCCCGCGTTGTCATAGTATCCGGCACGATGTCCCACATCTACGTCTTCGGCAACCGTAATTTGAACGTGATCGATGTAATTGCGATTCCAGATCGGTTCAAAAATAGCGTTGGCGAAACGGAAATACAAGATATTTTGCACCGTCTCTTTGCCAAGGTAGTGATCGATGCGGTAAACTTGATTTTCAGAAAAACCGTTGTGAATCATTCTGTTGAGCGCAGTTGCCGTCGCACGGTCAAAGCCGAATGGTTTTTCCACGATGATCCGCCGCCAGCCGTCTTCCTCATTAGCTAAGCCCGATTCCGATAAGTTGTTCAACACGTTCTCGTAATAGTCGGGTGATGTTGCCAGATAGTACAACCGATTCGCCTGTCCCTGTTCCAAGCTGTACAGGAAACTTTGCAGGGTGTCGTAGTCGGCGCGTGTATCAAGATCGCCCTTGCAATACCAGATGCGACTAGAGAAATCTGCCCACGCCGCCTCGGTGAAATCTGGCGTTCCGCTCACCGCATCGGTGAACAGGGCGCGAAATTCTTCATTGGAATAAGGACGCCGCGCAAACCCGATCACATGAAAATTCGGCGGCAGTTTATTCAACACCGAAAGCCGGAACAGCGCGGGAATCAATTTACGATGGGTGAGATCCCCCGATGCGCCGAAAATGATAATGCTGTTGGTTTGGTTCGCGCTCATGTGCCGCCCTCGTGTTTGATCGCGTGTCCGCCGAACTGGTTACGCATAGCGGCGAGTAGTTTTGCCGCGTAGCTGTCATTTTGACGACTGACAAAGCGCATCATCAGCGACAAGGTGATCACGGGGGCAGGAACATCCAGATCAATCCCCTCGAACACCGTCCAACGCCCCTCACCGCTGTCTGCCACGTAAGGCGCAATCCCCTCAAGTTCAGGGTTTTCCGCGAGTGCCGCCGCCGAAAGGTCAAGCAACCATGAGCGAACGACGCTCCCATGACGCCAGATTTCCGCAATTTGCGCGACATCAAGTTCGAGATCGGTTTTCGCTTTCATGATCTCGAAGCCTTCCGCATAGGCTTGCATCATGCCGTATTCAATGCCGTTATGCACCATCTTGGTAAAATGCCCCGCCCCGTTGGGTCCCACATGCCCCCACCCGCGATCCGGCGCGGGCGCAAGCGTCTCAAAAACCGGGCGCAAACGCTCAACCGCGTCTTTCTGCCCGCCGATCATCATGCTGTAGCCTTCTTTTAAGCCCCAGATACCGCCGCTCGTGCCAACATCAATGGCATGTAAGCCAATAGCCTGAATCATCTTGGCTCGGCGAATCGAATCTTTGTAATTGCTGTTGCCACCGTCAATGATGGTATCGCCCGGTTGGAGCAAATCCATCAGTTCGCGGATGACTTGTTCAGTGGGTTCACCCGCCGGGATCATGATCCACACGGTGCGGGGAACATCTAGTTTACTTACAAGGTCAGCTACCGAAAGCGATGGCGTTGAGCCAGCGGCGGCAGCCTCTTCAATGGGCTGCGTGCCGCGGTTGTAAACCACCATTTGATGCCCACCCCGCAAGAGCCGCACATTCATATTGCCGCCCATGCGTCCAAGTCCGATCAACCCTAGCTGCATTTCAGCCCATCTCCTTTGTTTGTAAACGAGACTACCTGATCACATCATATCGCATGAGGCG
>JBBQRJ010000568.1:0-3157 GCA_038214955.1 Aggregatilineales bacterium
CCCAAATGGCAACTGGTCTATGTTTATTTTCGCCAGTGGGAACAACAGGGACTCTGGCAAGCGTTGAATGACCGACTACGTGAGCAAGTGCGGCAGCAGGCAGGACGGGACAGACAACCGAGTGCCGCCATCCTTGACAGCTAACCTATCGCAACTTTGCCATGATAGCTGTTGAGCAAACCGTTATCTGTCAGCGCACGCAGTAAAACAACCGTGCTGGCAATAGAAATCGCAAGACCGAGGACGAGCGACGCGCTGAGAGTCCATCCCCATGATTGAGCGAGAACGACACCCAGTATCGTTGCCAGAAGCATTTGAAGCACTGCGCCGGGAAGCGCAATTCGTCGGACTGTCCACAAGTCTTTGAGGGAAAAATGCAAGCCGACGCCGAACATCATGAAAATGACGCCCATTTCGGCAAGCTGGCTAATGTCGTTCTGGTCACCGACAAAGCCGGGGGTAAAAGGACCTATTGCCATACCCGCCACCAAATAGCCTACCAGTGTGGGTAAACCCAGTTTTCGAGCAGCCCAACCGCCTAAAAATGCGGTGAGAATCCCCATTGTAATCGTCGCAAACAACGCTAGATCGTGATGCATCGCATCTCCTTTCGATAAAAAACGCTTTAGCTTATGGTTGCCTTCCAAGAACTACAGGGAGTCGCAGTTAGTACGTACACCCCACTTTTGAAGAGACGCTTAAATGACGTTGTTTATAACGAATTCCTTACGTCTGCGAACAAACACAGCCTCATTCATATAATTCTTATCAGAGATTACCCCTCCATATAGACTTTTAACCAACACATGATGTAATATGAAGTGTGATTGTAGACCAAGTGCTATGCTGTATTGAGGTGCGTAATGCCGGTATATACCTATCGTCGTGAAGATGGAACGACCTTTGACTATCGTCAGAAATTTATGGATGATGCGTTAATCGTCGATCCCGAAACCGGACAGCGTGTCGTGCGCGTGGTGCAGGCAGCGGGTGTCATTTTTAAGGGATCGGGTTTTTACGTCAATGACAGCAAAAGCGGGTCGCGTTCTACGCTGACCCCCTCTGCAAAGTCAGACGACAATAACAGTAAACCCTCTGAATCATCGGACAATAAATCGACTGAATCCAAATCGGCTGAGTCTAAGCCCGCCGAGAGCAAATCTGCCGAAAGTAAGCCTGCCGAAAGCAAAACCCCTGTCAAGGCGGCGACGAGCGCGGCAGCAGACTAAGCGCATCATCCCCATAAAATAATCAACGCCCGCTGTAACACGGGCGTTTTTTGATTCAAAATCTCAGGGGATCACCAAGCGTAGGCTTCGGGGGCAGCGCCGCCGGGACCGGGGAAAATTTCGTCCAACGCCTTCATATGTTCCGGCGACAGTTTGATCGACAGCGCGTGAATGTTATCGTCAAGCTGACCCGCCGTGCGCGGTCCCACAATCGGCGCGGTCATGGCAGGTTGATGCACCAACCACGCAATCGCTATATCAGCGGGCTTTTCGCCTAACGCCTTGCAAAATTCTTCATACTTTTCGATTCTCGGACGATGCGTTTCGAGGGCTTTCTGAACGCCTTCGCTGGCACGCCGTCCCGCCGCTTGCTTCTCCAGCACGCCGCCGAGCAAACCGCCCGCCAACGGACTCCAGGGGATCAAGCCGAGTCCGTAATGCAAGCACGCTGGAATCACTTCCAATTCGACCATGCGTGCATTGAGATTATACAAACTCTGCTCGCTGACCAAGCCCAAAAAGTGACGCGATTTCGCCGCTTCGTTCGCCTGTGCGATGTGCCAGCCCGCGAAATTGCTGCTGCCCACATACAACACTTTGCCCTGCTGCACGAGGACTTCCATCGCCTGCCAGATTTCTTCCCAAGGGGTGTGGCGATCCACATGATGCATCTGGTACAGGTCAATATGATCGGTTTGCAGACGCTTTAGACTTTCCTCACAGGCGCGACGAATGTGCAGCGCAGACAAGCGGCTTTCGTTCGCCCAATCGCCCATCGTGCCGTAGACTTTCGTGGCGATCACAACTTTCTCACGCCGTCCGCCGCCCTGCGCCCACCAGCGCCCGACAATCTGTTCGGTGACGCCTTCACCCTTTTTCCCGCCGTACACGTTCGCCGTGTCGAAAAAGTTGATGCCCTTTTCCAGAGCTTCATCCATGATGGTGTACGAGTCGGGTTCGGTGGTGTGAGGACCAAAATTCATCGTACCGAGGCACAAACGGCTTACTTTTAAGCCTGTTCGCCCTAACTGTGTGTATTCCATAGGCTGATCTGCTCCCAATACATCAATTCCCAATGGAATTTTGACGCATTTTTGCTAAAATAGCACTAGATGGGAATGATTAGTTTCGATGCAATATGCTGTCCGACGAGTAGCGAGAAGGCGCATAGCAAGACGCGAAAATCGGGCGCAACAGGCATAGGGCAGACGGTGGTGCAAGTCCACCCATTTCCACACAAAAAACAGGGCGATCCTTATGAGGATCGCCCTGTTTGATTCTACGACTTGAGGTTGAGCTTTTCGTTTTCCCCGCCTTCAAACGCCTGACCCGTCACAACGGCTTTCAGGAAGCCGACCAATGCGACCAATTTATTTGAAGGACCATCCCAATATTCCGCCTTGTCAACGGCGACTTGCAATAAGGCGATGTCTGGCGTGTCGAGTCCTTCTGGAAACCACGCTTTGAGCGGTACATCCCAGTATTTCTCCATCGTTTTCTTATCCCGTACCAGCAGCGCACGTCCCGATACCGACACGAAACGATCACCGCCGGGGTCAGAATAACTCACATTGACCTGACGTTCTTGCTGAACATCATGCACCTTGGGCGAATCGCCGTAAGTGAAGAACCACAGATAATGCCCGTCAAAATCTTCTAGCTGCGTAGACATCGGGCGACTGCGAAGCGATCCATCCTTATCGACGGTAGTCAGCATCTCCAGCTTAATGCCTTTAATCAGGTCGCGCAGTTTCTCAATATCGCCGTGACCGTTCTGTTTGTTATCCATTTTAATAAACCCTCATTCATCGCTGTCAATGAAATTAAGTTTATAATAAATCGACAGGCGAGGCAACGAAAAATCACGGAACATTCATGGGAAATTTCGCTGATGCTCACCCGTCATAAACGACGCGCCACACATGCCC
>JBBQRJ010000569.1:0-3150 GCA_038214955.1 Aggregatilineales bacterium
ACGAAAATTAAGGCGGTGAAGATCAACGCGAGGCGAAACGCGCCCATCAGCCACATGCGGAGTCGCAGCGCAGAGGGGTAATCGCCGCTGAAGTCCCACAACGCGAGTCGCGCCGCGCCCATGCCCGCCAGAATCGCCAAGCTGTTGACGACCAGATAGGCGGCGCGTTCTTGCCCGCGAAAGAAGCGCAAGCCGGGAAGGGTGTTATAGAGCGCGGGGAAAATGGCGCTGTTGCCGCCGAAACTCCACAGCAGGGCGATCAAGGCGACCCCACCCCAGAACCATGCACCCGACACGCGCCGCCACAAGGCGATCAACGCGAGGAACAAGCCGGTCACGCCCACATAGAGCGGTGAAAAGACGCTGATGATGGTCGGGTAGATGAACTGGATCACATCCTGAATCGGAAAACCGTTGCTTTTCTCGTCGTAGCCGAAGGCGGCGCGAGTCGTGTGCATGAGGTATTCAAAGCCGGGGATCAACTGGACTGCTGCCAAGCCAAAACTGATCAAACCGAACAATGCTGTCCCCATGATGAAGCGCGTCAAGTGCCAGCGCCGTTCATAGATGCGCCACGCAAGATAGGCGGTCAGCAAGTAGGTGAGGAAGAAACTGGTTTGCGGGTGTCCCGCCATCCATGACAAGCCGAGCGCGACTCCGGTCACGAGTAAGCATTTCCAGCCGAGTCGATCCCCGCGAGTCGCCTCATAGATTCCAAGCGCGGCTAATGGCAGATAGATTCCCGCTTCGAGTAACGCCAATTGCAGCGGGGGATAGCCGGATAGGAATCCGCCGTAGCCCGCGATGATCGCCGCAACGAACCCGCCGATCACACTGTCGGTGATGCGGCGCACGAACAGATACATCAACAGCGTGAAGGCGAGGACGTGAAACGTCATTTCCAGTTCCAGCGCGTGAACCGTCCAACCGCCGGACAGCCGCGCTAAGGTGATCGTCAGCAAGCGCGGCGGGTAAAAGACAGCGGCTTGTGTGTCTGCGATGAAGGGCAGCCCGCCATTGTTATAGGGATTCCAGAGCGGGATTTCGCCTTCGGCAAAGCGGCTGTATTGATAGCCCGCGAAGGTCACGAACTGCCCGGAGAAGTCGCCCAACGTGAGCGAGGCTTGATCGGCGCGGACGGGCGTCAACAGCCGCCAGAAGAACAACAGCCACAACGCGATCAACGCGATTACGGCGAGGAGATCACGGCGGCGGTGAAGCGCGGCGGGAAGAATCATACAGCGTAGCCTAATCATCGGTCACGGACACAGCGTTTCCAGTGTACCCGCTTGAGGGTAATGGTTACAATAGGAAGCAAGTTAAGGGTAGCCTCACCCCCAGCCCCTCTCCGAAAATAGGAGAGGGGAGCAAATATCGTCGAGTTTTCCGCTGCTTTTGCGTAGGGGAGGGACGAAGGAGTTTTAAATTTGAGTCGAATCGTTCGAGTTTTACTGGTACTGGCGGTTATTGCGGTGTTGTTTGGCGTGTTGTGCATCGGCGTGATTTTTGTGGCGACGGGCGGCAATCCGGTTAATGGGATACAAGTCGCACTGATCCGGTTTTCGCTCAATGGGCGCGAGGATGATCTCAACATGCCCGCCGGAAGTGACCCGACGCCAGTGCGTTTCACGGTCAATAGGGGCGATAACCCGCGCCTGATCGCCGGAAATTTGCTCAACACCGGGTTGATCACCGATCAACAATTGTTCGTAGACTACCTGATCGCCCATGATCTGGATACCGAACTGGAAGCGGGAACGTATTTTCTACGCGAGACGCAAACGATCCCTGAAATCGCCCTCGCGCTGACGGACTCGCGCAACAGTGTGATCAACTTTGTGATCCTCGAAGGCTGGCGCATCGAAGAAGTGGCAGAGGCGATTGATCGGCACGGCATGTTCGGTTTCACAGGCACAGATTTTATGCGCGTGGTGGGGCGGGGCGTACAGTTGAACGGCGGATTTGCGTTTCAAGTCGGACTCCCTGCGGGGGCGTCGCTGGAAGGGTTTATGTTCCCGAACACGTATCAACTGCCGCCGGACATCACCGCGACGGGCTTGCGCGATTTGCTGCTGGAGGAATTTCTACGCCAAGTCGGATCAAGCGCATTCACGCAAGCATCACAGCAAAACTTGACGCTCTACGAGATCGTCACGCTGGCGTCGATTGTGCAGCGTGAAGCGGTTCGCCGCGAAGAAGACCCGACGATTGCCAGCGTGTACCGCAATCGCATGGACATCAATATGAAATTGGATGCTGACCCCACTGTGCAGTATCCGTTGGGTGAGGCGGGGGACTGGTGGACGCAGATCACACAGGCGGACTATCAAGGCGTGGTATCGCCGTATAATACCTATCGCTCGACGGGACTCCCGCCGGGACCGATTGCGAATCCGGGCTTGTCTGCGATCAACGCGGCGCTGAACCCCGCCGTCACCCCCTATTTCTATTTTCAAGCCGATTGCAGCGGGAACGGTTTTCATAATTTCAGTGAGACGTATGAAGAACATCTGTCGAAAAGCTGCTGATTTAACCTCGCCCCCCGATCCCCTCTCCGAAAAGCGAGAGGGGGAGACAAACGGATGCGATGTATCGCGTCCCTACATGGTATTCGTTTTGGGTGTCATGGTCGCGCTGATCCTGTCGGCGTGTGCTGTGACGCGCACACCAACGATCATGCGGGTGGCGCTGCTTGCACCGTTTGAAGGGCGCTACCGCGAGATCGGCTATAACGCGCTGTACGCGGCGCGGTTGGCATTCGCAGAGATCGGCGTTACGGATGTCGAACTCATGCCGATTGATGATGGCGGAAGCGTCGAAACGGCGGTGTTACGCGCCCGCGCCTTGACTTACGATCCGCAGGTGATGGGTGCGATCCTGCTTGGGTATCAGGCGTCTGATCCGCGAGTACAAGCCGCATTCGGGGATATTCCAGCGATCATTGTGGGGCGGTGGACGGATACACGATCCGGCAATTTGACGTTCATTGTGTCGTCAGCAGAGATTGATACACCACTTGCTCCCGTGACCGCGCCAATCGACACACCGTATGAAGGCGGGGTCGTGTTCATGCTAGAAGGAGCGCGGCGATTACGCGAGTCGATGGATGGGATCACAGTGATCACGAGCGGGAGTCTGCCCGATGCGGAT
>JBBQRJ010000570.1:0-3138 GCA_038214955.1 Aggregatilineales bacterium
TTTGTAACAGTTGACGCGCTAAAGCTATCGCTGTATGGTAGAAGTGCTGTGAATGGACAATAAAGTGATGAGTGAGAATGCGCGAATCACGCCAACCCGCATAACGGAATCGCTAGGGATACAAGGGTGGGATCACCTCGACCCCATTCTGCTTGCCGCGCTTGCTACTGAATTCCCCCTACTCTTGATAGGACCTCATGGAACTGCGAAATCGCTGGTGGTGGAAAAAATCGCCGGGGCGCTGTCGCTGGCGATGCGTCATTACAACGCCTCGCTGATCAACTATGATGATCTAGTTGGCATTCCCCTGCCCGAAGCAGGGACGAACCAACTGCAATTTGTCAGCACACCGGGCGCGATCTGGGATGCCGAGTTCGTTTTCTTTGACGAAATCTCGCGCTGCCGCCCCGACCTGCAAAACAAGATGTTCCCGATTGTGCATGAGCGGCGCATTGCGGGTATTCGTCTCGACAAGCTGCGTCACCGTTGGGCGGCGATGAATCCGCCCGCCCCCGAAGACCCCGACACCACCACCGGCGAATACTACCTCGGATCGGAGGCGCTTGATCCGGCGCTGGTAGATCGCTTTCCGTTCGTCGTGCCTGTGCCAAACTGGAAACAGTTGAGCAAAGAAAATCGCCGCCGCCTCGTGACCCGTCCCGTCCTGCCCGATTACGCCGACATTGTGCCACTCTTGGAACAGGTCGCCGCCTGTGCCGCGCTGATCGAACAGCTTGAGGACGCGCTCCACGACTGGTTGATTGATTACGTGGTGAGCGTGGTCGATTTGCTAGAACAGGCTCAGTTGCCACAAAGCCCGCGCCGCGCTTATATGCTGGCGCGTTCGCTGGTCGCCGTACATGCCGCCCGCATGATCCTTGAAGGCGAAAATGCCGAACTGGAATACAGCGCCGAACTGACGCTCACATTCGGGCTGCCGCAAAACGCCAGCGAAGTTCCGCCTTCACGCACAAAACTGATCGCTATTCATCGACAAGCATGGGAAATCAGCAGCCTTTCCGAAGATGATGCATGGCGTCAGGTACTCGAAGAACTTGATCCTGCAAGGCGCATCGTCCTAGCAGATCAGCTTGAATTGTCCGATGTGGACATTTCGCGCTTGATCACTCAGGCAATTGGCGTAGAAACGTCAGACGCCCGTCGCGTCGGGTTAGCAACCGCTATATTCGTCGCTTTTCAGAAGCGGCGTGATCTGTCCGCGTCAGCATGGGAGCCGCTGGCGCAGTTTGCAAACAAAGTGCTTGAACCGCGTGCCATGTCTGCGCCGCTGCGTTCAGGTCCCATGACCGACATTTGGAACGAGATTAATCACTGGCTGCCCGCGCTTGAGGACTGCATAAACCTGAGGATGCGATTGGAACGGAATTACATCTTAAGTGGCTTTCCTGAATTGTGGCTGCGCTACGACTGGAAAGATGCGCTCGAACAGTTCCGGGCTGATCTCAACCTCTTTAACCTTGAAGAGGCAACGGAATAATGTCCAAACTTCCCGGCTTACCTTCGACGCCTAAAGCGTCTACACCACCCACCGCCGCGCCCAATCCATCGCCTTTTCCCCGCCCAACGCAGCCCCCCGGTTCACTAGGCGCTTTAGGCGCACGATTTGGCGCAAAAGCGATGTGGGAAATCGTATCGATGACCGACGCGCTCGTGTCATTCGACCTCGCATCAATCAGCGATGCGCTCGTGAAAGAGTTCGGCTTACCTTCAGACGTGCCGCCTGTCGAAGCCTTCTTATCCCGTTTGGAAAAAGACAAACCGTTCGCTGAAACACTACGGGCGCGTTTGGATGAGAGCTGGCAAGCCTTTAACCTGCATGGAGCGTTTCTTGTTTATAACTGGCGCGACGAACTCAAACAGGCGGTAAATAACCGCTTGCTCTCGGTCAAAGAACCGGGCGTTTATACCCGTGTGCGCGATACGTTGTTCGTATTGAACATCTTAGGGCGGGCGCGAACTTCACTGCTGCTGGCAACCGCGCCGCTTGCGCTGGATCGCCCCTTCTTAACCCGTTCACTCGTATGCGACGATGTGCGCTTGGTCAAGCTGGCACGTCAGCGGGCATTCACCGTTGAATCTCTCATTGAGCAAGAACCAGAGGAGTTCGAGGAAGAGGAATAAACGATGGCGGTCAATAAGTTGACGATCAACAAAGGGAGCGAAGGCAGCGATTTAATTGCTCGGTTGATCGCGTGCCTTCCCGCCGCGACCTTCGAGATGGAAACCCTCTGCCGCCTTGCAGGAATCAAAGCCACGCGGGAGATTCCATCTGCCGCCGTTGAATGCACGTTCCGACCCCGTTTACTGCTCAACCCCGACTTTGTGAATAAGTATTGTGAGCGTGACGAGCATTTATTTCTGCTCGTCACGCATGAACTCTGGCATATCATTCTGGCGCATACGCGCTTGTATCCCCGTGCGACCTTAGCGCATAACATCGCCTTCGATGCCATTATCAACGCGGGTTTAGCCCGTCAGTTCGTCGCGCCAGAGTATCGCGGTTTCTTCGAGGCGATCAATAAGTCGGATGAGTTCCCCGGCTGCTTGTTGCGCCCGCCAGAAGGCTGGCCCGCAAGTCCGCAGTACATTGATCCGAAAGACGCGCCATCGGGAACACGGCAAATGATCGAGCGGCTCTACCCCCCCAACAACCGATCCCGCTGGTCTGCCCCGCTCTATGAGGAGCTGCTCAACCTACTGCGCGAGTGGATCAAAGAGAAGATCGCCAAAGGTGAAATGATCGTTGAACCAATGCTCATTGGGGATCACGAATCGCCGGATAATGATCGTCGTGCGTTAGAAGACCCCTTCATTCGAGATGTCCTGCGCCGCGTCACTCAAAATTGGCCCCCGCCGCCGTTCGCAACGGGCAAGCGCGGAAATGGCGGCGAACTGAACGATTTACAAAACAGTCTCGGTGATACCAGCGAAGATGTGCGACGAGCCTTCGTGCGTGTGCTGCAGCGCTGTTTAGGGGCGCGTCAGGGACGGCAGAAGCGCCGCTCTCGCACGCCGATTCCCGGCATCTCTGGTATGAATGTGATGCCCAACGCTCGTGACCGCATGGCGTCGGCGCGGCAGGTGCTTGGCGTACAAGGCGTATTGTGGAATCAACCG
>JBBQRJ010000571.1:0-3130 GCA_038214955.1 Aggregatilineales bacterium
TATTGTGGATGTGATCGCGGTTGTGAGTAAGAAACACAAAGATGTTGGCTCAAGCACGGGGCATAAATCCGCGAATACGAGTGATCTGCAAACGGCACGAGTCGCCGGAGCAGGGGAGCGATTCACGCGCTGCAAACAAGCGATCCTCAACCGGGATTTTACAGCATTTGCGGAGGTCGTAGAACATGATAGCAACCTCATGCACGCGGTCATGATGACCAGTCGTCCGCCGCTGTTTTACTGGCTGCCGCCCACACTAGCGATTATGGACAACGTGCGTCAATGGCGAAGCGAGGGTTTGCGCGTGTGCTATACGTTAGATGCAGGACCCAACGTGCATTGTATTTGCGTTAGAGACGATGCCCATGCGGTAAGTGAGCGACTACGGGCATCGTCTGATGTCTTAGATGTGTTGGTTGCGCCTCCCGGTGACGGTGCGAAAGTAATCATTGCATAAGCGTTGCCGATGCTGCTTGTTACGATGCACATACCGCCGTATAATGATCCGTAAGGTTTTGAAACCGCATAAAGGCTTAGTGGATGTTAGACTTTCTCGTTGGTAACGATGCGCTCTCAGCGATTGTCGCGTTTATCCTTGTTTTGATTCCAGCGGTGCTGATTCACGAGTTAGGACACTTTCTCGCGGCGAAATCAGTAGGGATCACCATTCTTGAATTTGGTATTGGTATGCCGCCTCGTATGGTGAAACTGTTCACGCTTGACGGTACAGACTACACCTTAAATTGGCTGCCCCTCGGCGGGTTTGTACGTCCACTGGGTGAAGATATGGTTGCCCAAAAAGGCGGTGAAGGGCTGGCGCAAGACCGTGCCGAAGCAGTACAGCGCGGTTTCACGAAAACCAAATCGGTCAATGAGGCGAAACCTCTACAGCGGATTTTCTTCTTTTCAGCGGGTGCAATTGCTAATTTCCTGATGGCTTTCGTCCTGTTCGTGGTGATCGCGTTGATGGGTATTCCCCAAATAACAGGCGGTCTGGTGAGTGTTGAAGCCTTTCAAGCAGACTCAATTCTGGCGGGTTCTGGCTTGCAAGAAGGGGACATCATCGAGTCGATCAATGGCGAACGTTTTGCCAATGGCGATATTTTCACCCAACGGATGTACGCGATGAACGGTCAAGAAGTGACCCTGAGCGTCATTCGAGGCGATTCCGAAGAAGCTACAACGGTCACATTTACACCGGAAATCGCCGCTGATGCGCCGCAAAATCAAATCTATCCACTGGTGTTGGCGATAGCGCCAAACTCGCCAGCAGCACAAGCGGGGCTGGAAGAGGGCGATATTGTGCTGGAATTCAACGGTGAGCGCCTAACCGGGATTACATCGCTGCAAACCTTGACACGCGCACACCTTGATCAGCAAATTACGCTCATCATACTGAAAGATCATGAAACCGAAGTTGAAGTTGAGTTAACGCCGCGTGGCGCACCGCCGCAAGGGGAAGGCGCAATGGGGATCAGTATTGGTGAAGCAGGTCTCGAATCGGGCTTGGGCTTGATTTACCTGCAAGGCGAAAAACGAGAACTTGTGCCAGCAACGCCCGGTGAAGCCGTCAGCTATTCGGCGAGTCGCATTAGTGAAGTCGTCAATACCATTGCCAGCATTCCGGGTCAAATCATCAACAGCACGGCTGACCCGAACTCGCTGCGCTTGACCAGCCCATTGGGGATTAGTCAAGTGGGGGCGGTGTTCTTGCAAGAAAGCATTGAACAAAACCAGCCAACGATTATCCTCGAATTCATGGCGCTCATCAGCCTCGCATTGGGGTTGACGAACTTGTTTCCGATTCCCGCGTTGGATGGTGGACGCATCTTGTTTGTGCTGATTGAACTCGTGCGCGGGCGTCCGATGGCGCCCGAACGTGAAGGTATTGTCCATCTCGTTGGACTGGCGCTGCTGCTGTCACTGATGGTGGTGGTTTTGATTAATGACATTGCCAACCCGCTAACGAATCTGATACCGAGGTAGGGGAATTGACTAATTTCGACCTAGACGAACAAAAACACGAACGTCCCGATATTGAAACCACGCTAAACGATCTACGGGATGGGGAAGAAAGCGAACACATTTCATCGACGGTGTTCTACGGGCTGTCCGGGCTGCAAACAAGCGAACTTGCGACGTTTGCAACCGTGTGGGACAGCTTAGAGTCAGATTATCGCCGCCGTGTGCTGAGTGAACTGGCGGAAACGTCTGAAACGAACGTCGATCTCGATTACGACGTATTAGGCTGGTTCGCGCTCGATGACGATGATGACGATGTGCGTGAAGCGGCGATTGAACTGCTGTGGGAAAATGTTTCGCTCGAACTCATGAATCGGCTGATCGACATTGCGCTGACCGATGAATCGACCCATGTTCGCGCAACAGCAGCCAGCGCGTTAGGTCGCTTCATCCTTCTGGGTGAACTGGATGATCTACCCGCTAGTGAGATACATCGAGCGCAGCGGGCAGCAATCCAACTGCTGGATGATCCCAAAGTCGATGTGCGGCGGCGGGCGCTGGAAGCCATTTCTAACAGCAGCCATGAAATGGTAACTCCAGCGATTCAGGCGGCGTATAAGAGCGACGATCACAAAATGCGCGTGAGTTCCATTTTTGCGATGGGGCGCTCGTGCGACGACACATGGGGCGAAGAAGTGTTAGAAGCACTTCAAAGCGACGAGTCCGAGATGCGCTACGAGGCAGCACGTGCAGCGGGTGAACTCATGCTAGAGGACGCCGTGAAGTATCTCCGCAAGTTGGTCTTTGAAGATGACCGCGAGGTCAAAGAGGTGGCGATCTGGTCACTCGGTGAGATCGGCGGCACTGAGGCAACCCGCATTCTGGAACGACTGGCAAAGGACGCGGAAGCCAAAGAAGATGAAGAACTGTTGGAAGCTATCGAGGATGCGATTGGCAGTGCGTCAATCGGTACGAGTCCGCTCCACATGATGCGTTTAGACGACTAACATCACGCTAAACCATGCTTCAAAACAGCCGCCCGGTTATTTTTTGCCGGGCGGTTTCAATTTCTAGCTGATTAAGGGCATCAATTTGAGGGCGAGGTTTGTATCCCCTTGAATTTTGATCTTCCCCGTCATGAATGCTTGCATGGGGTTCGATTTTCCAG
>JBBQRJ010000572.1:0-3128 GCA_038214955.1 Aggregatilineales bacterium
AGTTAAGCGATTTGCCGGAGGCTCAAGCCTCCGGCAAGGGGTAGAAAGCCTCCTAAAGGAGGCTCAAACGCGCTCCGTCAGTGTCTATTTCCGGCTCATCCTCCGATGTAAACGACGCTTTTGCTTACTCCCCTCCCTGAATTCGGGGAGGGGTCGGGGGTGGGGTGGGCTTAACTTGACGCCCAAGACCCAATGTGGTCGCCCGTGTCCAGTGGGCGGGGACATTGCCCCGCCCCTACAAAATTTACTGGCAAGTTCCACTTTCACGAGAGGAAATTTTAATACCGGATAAGCGATTTACAGCCCGATAAATGCTCTAACTTAGGACGCGGGGTCGTTCCTACGAATTGGCATAGCGGTCAATGAGCGGGGTAAGGTCGGGGATCATGGCGTCGGCGTGGATGCGGCGATCATGGCAGCGTTCGGGGCGGCATACGAAAATCGTTTCCATGCCCGCTCGTTTCGCGCCTTGCATGGATTCAGGGCGATCATCTACTACGGCACAGCGGTTTGGATCAACGTTGAGCGACAGCGCGGCGCGAAGGTAATAGCTTTCGTCTTTATCAAAGCGCGTCATGGTGTCTGAACCGATGATTTTGCCCGTGAAATAATCGAGCAATTGGCTGCCTATCAGCGTGGCGCGGACTTGCGATTCCAGCGCGTGACTGGTCACGCTGAGGATTAAGCCCGCTTTTACGAGTCGCGTCAATACGCCGTGTATCTCAGGGTATGCTGCCTCACATGAACGCGGGGCGACGGTGGGAATTTCGCGGGAGAGCGCGATCAACTCGTCGTGTGAGGGTTCAGGCGTTCCGGTTAAACGAAAGCGGGCGCGTGTGGTGCGAAATTCGCCTTCCCACATTTGCTCAATGCAATCATCGCCGCCGAAGTCGAGATCAGCGTAATAACTGTCCCAATCTGCCTTAATCTTGTGATTCGCTCGTTCCCATGCTTCTGGCGTGCCGCCGTAACGTTCAGTCAGTAAGCGACCTATGGCGGCACTGTAACAGAGGTGAAGGCGATGGGCATCTATGAGGACGCCATGCATATTGAAAAAGATGTGCGTAATCAAGCCCTAAACCCTCTCCAAAAAGCCGCCTCACCCCCAACCCCTCTCCCAAGTGAGAGGGGAGACAGGAGACATTTAACAAACGGTTAGTTTTTGCAACCAGAGGCTAAAGCCTCCGGCTACCCTAAAAGCCTCTAAGCCCTCTAAAGAGGGCTGTTTGAATATTCGATTTGCTCCCAACCTCTCTCTGAATTCAGGGAGAGGAGAAAATAAGGTCTTGCATGATTGAAGTCATGTGAAAAGTTGCTGCGACTTGATCATGGCAAGCCTTGAATATTCACGATGTAGTTCACGGGGTCGCCGCCAACCTCTTGAAGGGGAATCTCGAACGGGGTGATGCTGCCGGGTTCGAGTGCGGCGGGCGTGATGTCCACGTAGCCCGCGCCGATCACGTTCTGGGCGCTGTCGAATACGGTGACGCTGGCGCGAGGCTGGCGCACGACGTGATCACTAACATTGGTGACTTCCCCGCTGATGAGCAACCGATTGAACGTGTCAAAAGTGGAGCTATCTGTCCATGAGAGGGCGTCCGTGCCGTAGATCACATTGTCACCGATGGGAATCCAGTCTTTGCCCAGACGAACGGTGTAATCGACAGCCTGAGTCGGCTGACCGCCGCCGAATCGCAAGCTGAACGGGGCAAATCCGCCGGGAGGAATGCCATGTCCCATGACCGCATCTACCGCGCCGGTGAGTTCTAGCCCCTCAACCGATGACAGCGCCGCTTCGATGGGAATGCCGCGCACTGTGTCAAAGCCGTAATTGGCGACTTCTCCGGTGATGAAAAACACGCCTTCGGAGGTTGTCCACGCGCTGACATGCAGAATGCCTAAGCCGCTGTTTTTGGCAAATGCCAGAGTCGTCAAGTCGGCGGGTTGTATAGGCGCGTCGGGGTGAATGGTGAAGGTGTTGACGATGGTTTGCAACAACGCCGCATCGGTTGAGGCTGAATCAAGCACGATTTCGGTTACGCCGATGAACGTGCCAGCGTTCTGGATGAAGGTATTGACCGCCTGAGTCGTTCCCTGCGCGATTTCTCGCAATCCGGTTAAACGCCAACTGCCATCACCCATTGCCTGACGGCTTTGTTCGGTGTAGCGCCCAACATCGGAACGCACCTGCGACTGATAGAGGTTGAGCAGATCGCCAAATTCGGACGAGCTGACTTCGCGTCCCAGATTGATCACCGCAAAGAGGATCGCGGGTTCGTGTGTACCGGGAGCGGCAAACGCGGCAGTCGCTAATGTCGTCGTGTTCTGCTCGTAGAGCGACCAATAGCGCGGAACACTCACCGAAAACGCGCCGCTTGGATGATCGTAGAGGATAGGCGCTCGATCTTCGGGGGGTGGAGTAGGGGCAAAGACCACCGCATCCCCTTCACAACCGCTAAGGGTGAGGGCAAGCGCCCATAGAATCAAACCGAAAACTAACCAGAGATAGGACTTTAGTCTCATCTGAAATTCGTTAAAATGCCTTATGCTATCGATATAGTGAGTGACACCTTATGTCACAACGAATTGAGACACTGATGTACGCAAATAATGAACTCTTGTTTCCCCATCATGTTATCCCGTCTTTGAAAAACTTGCGCGGGGCAAAGTGGAATGCGTTAGTCGAGCGCATTGTCCCGCTTAATGAAAACCATGAAGAAACGCTTGCACTCATGTTGATGATGATCCGCTTGAATGGTTGTTTAGCCTGTGAAACAGACAGCTATCGGGCGATGCGCGGTTGTGCGCCGTGCGCGATCCAAACGCTGCGGCGCTATAAGGGCAGCGATGAGGATTTGATTGATGCCTATGAACAGGCGCTGCACGAAGTACGAGTGTATGCACGGAATCACCCACGCATCGAGATTGTCGCCTAAAACGACCAACCTAACGAGACCCCACTAATCCCAAGACTAGGGCAAACGCATCAAAATTTCTGGGAGTTCATCAAGGGTCAAGAATGCTCGTAGGGGAGGGGCAATGTCCCCTCCCGCCATAAAAAGCACGGGCGACCACACGGGGTCGCCCCTACACGCCCGCTCTGACCTCGATACAAATATCCGCTCGAT
>JBBQRJ010000573.1:0-3120 GCA_038214955.1 Aggregatilineales bacterium
GTCAGTGTGGAGCGCGTCTACGTCGAAAGCGGCATTTATGAGGCGTTCGTGCAAAAAACGGTTGAATACGCGAATCAACTTGTGATCGGCAGCGGTGACGGGTTTGATGTTCACATGGGCAGCCTCACCAATGAGCGTGAAGTGCTGCGAGCTGAAGAACATATCAGCGAAGCGGTGGCGAAAGGCGCGAAAGTCCTCTACGGGGGCAAGCGCCGCCCCGATTTAGGGGCGCTGTTCTTCGAGCCAACCGTACTGGTGGATGTCGATCACACGATGAAAGTCATGACCGAAGAAACGTTTGGTCCAATTCTGCCGATCATGAAAGTGAAGGATGCCGAAGACGCGATCCGCTTGGCAAATGACAGCGATTACGGCTTATCAGCGTGCATCTACACGAGCGATCTACGGCGCGGTGAACGCCTCGCCCGGCAAATCGAAGCGGGCGATGTGAGCATTAATCGCCCACAGCTCGTCTTTGGCACGCCGTCGCTGCCAATGGGCGGCGAGAAAAACAGCGGCGTGGGGCGGCGCAACGGGAAAGAAGGGTTGCTGCGATTCGTCAAAACACAGTCGATCATCACCGACACATTGATCGGTTCGCAAGTGTCGCTCTCACAGCTTGATCCGGTCACGCTGTTAGGCGTCCGAATGATGCGTGCGCTGCATCAATGGTTTCCATTTTTATAAGCAAGAGAAGCGATGAGCCGTTAACTATTAGCTAAAAGCTTTTTAACCTGAGTTTCGGATAGACCCCACCCCCGACCCCACCCCGAATTCAGGGAGGGAAGAAAACAAACTTCTCGCTCGTCAGTTTACAGGGAAGAAAGATTTAAGGTGAGGAAGAAAAAGCTATCCAAAACTCAGGTTTTTTAGCTAATTGCTAATCGCTAACCGCTTCTCTTGCTTTGCTTAGTTCTTCTGCTCGTTGCTGATGAGAATGCCGACGACGAACGACGCCAGCGCCGCGATGATCCCTAACACGATGGCGGGCAAACTGCCACCCTGTCGCGGGGGCGTAGGGGGTGTGACCTTTGTTTGCTGTGCGGCGACCTGCATGTTCGCGGGAATCGCCCGTCCCGTTTTCCCCTTGAGCGTCGCGTGAGATTGCCCCTGCTGCACAAGGTCTTCCGCGCTGATAAAGCGTGCGTTGTCGGCGGGGATAATCTTTGAACCGTAGCGCGTCGCATACACCTGCGTGAACTCTGCCCCGAACAGCAAAAGCTGTGCAGAATAGTAAATCCACAACAGCAGCACGACGAACGATCCCGCCGCACCATAGGAAGACGCGATACTGCTTTGCCCCAAATACAAGCCGATGAGCGATTTGCCCAGCGTGAACAAGACCGCTGTCACCAGTGCGCCGAGCATCACGTCACGCCATGCAATTTTAACGTCGGGCAGGACTTTGTAGATCACCGCAAACATCGCCGTGATCACGATGAGCGAGATGACTATATTGAGGATTTGCAGAATCACGGGGGAGAACGGCAGCGTATTGGACATCCACGTTTGTACTACCGACAGCCCCGCGCTGATCACTAACGATACGAGCAGCAAAAAGCCGATCCCCAACACCATCGTGAATGAGAGTAATCGTGTTTTGATCGTGGCGAGTATCCCCTGATTGGGCTTAGGTTCAACGCCCCACACGGTATTGAGCGCGTCTTGAAGCTGTCCGAACAAGCCCGCTGCACCGAGAATCAACGTCACGATACCGATGATCGTGGCGATCATGCCCGTTTGGGGGTTATTCGCCCCCGCGACCATTTCCTGAATGGCGTCCGCCGCCTGTGCGCCGACCACGCCCTGAATTTGATTATCGAGCTGACCGCGTACTGCTTCCTGCCCGAAGGCAAGCCCCGCGATACCGATCACGACGATCAACAGCGGTGCAATCGAAAAGGCGGTGTAGTACGCGAGTGCCGCTGCTAACCGGGGGGCTTTATCCCGATTCCATTCGTCAAACGTCTCTTTCAGCAAGCTGAGAAAGGTTTTAATACGATTCATAGTGGCTTCACCTAATGGGTCAATGCAACAGTCATCACAATTGTAATTATTATACTGAAATTGCGCGATTTTAAAACGTTCTTGATCGCAAACTCTAAACTCACGTACACTGGAAAGAAAGAGAAGGTCATTACGGGATATGTCATTCATGCAGAGAAGACTCAACGATCAAGGTGGGCGCGACCCTAAAAAGCCCGATGCTGATCCCTTTGGCGATATGGGCAACACGCCTATACCACAGCGTGTACCCGCGCCGCCGCCTGCTCCAGTGGCGAACAACGCGCCGTCGTATATGGAAAATGTGCCGCAAAAGTATCGCACACCGGGTAAGCTGGCTTATTTACGCAAAGTGCTGCGCTCAAAGATTTTGAAAGCACCGGATGAGGCGGATACATGGAAACGTGGAGACGCCGAAAAAGAGACGATGTTGAGCATCCGTATGCGGGCGATGATCGAAAAGATCGCCAGCGAACGGCGCGAATTTCAGGTGTCGTCTGACGAATTTGAGCGTTTGCGCGACATGCTGCTCGATGATCTGTTGGGGTTTGGCGCTATTCAGCCGCTTGTACTCGATAGAGCCTGTTCGGAAATCATGGTCAACGGACCAGATATCATCTTTGCTGAAATGAAGGGCAAGCTGATCGAAACCGAATTGGTGTTCGATGATGAAGAACATATCAACTACACGGCACAGCGCATCGTGCGTCCGCTTGGAAGAACGATCAACCGTGAGCAACCGATGGTTGATGCCCGCCTACCTGATGGGTCACGTGTGCATATTGTCATCGAACCGTCCGCGCTGCTTGGCACGACGATCACCATTCGTAAATTCCCCGAAAAACGTCTCACCGTCGATGACCTGATTAAATACGGATCACTGACGCCAGAATCGGCAGAGTTCTTGAAAGCGTGCGTACATACGCGCCTGAATATCGTTGTTTCGGGCGGTACGGGGTCTGGTAAAACGACCCTGCTCAACGTATTGAGCGGTTACATCCCCGAAGACGAACGTATTGTGACGATTGAAGATGCGGCGGAATTGCAGCTTTCACAGCGCCATGTGGTGCGTCTGGAAACCGCGCCGCCGATCCCCGGTGGGGATGGCAAAATGGG
>JBBQRJ010000574.1:0-3118 GCA_038214955.1 Aggregatilineales bacterium
ATGTCACCCTGATGCGTCCGCCGTTGGTTGGATGATTGCCCTACGCTGATTGAACGCTTTAAAGACGGGCGATCAGTTCGCCGCGCCGGAAGGTTTTCGCGCCGACCCACAACAGTGCCAGCACGATCAACCACGCGATGACGCCGACGATCAGGATCACCTCAATGCTGAGATAAACAACTCCGGCTAGTTGTGCGATCAGCAGCATGACGATAGGGACGATGACCAGACTGCCAAGTTGTACCGCTTCCTGTACCGTTTTTGCCCGTGCCGACACCAGAATGATCGCGGATAAGCCCAACGCAGCGATGGCGGGTGCAAGCCAAAGCACCATTGTCAGCCATGCAGCATTGGGGAAAAATACGCGCCCCATTTGCCCCCACGCGGCAATGTTGACCACCACAGCGTTAATTGTCCCGCCGACGAACGTCACAATGAGCGCGGGAATCCATGCGATGAGCAGTTTCGCCACGTACAATTCAAAATCGGTGATCGGCGTGTAGATCAAGCCTTCTAACGTTTTGCGCTCGTGTTCCCCCGCGATGCTGTCGGCACCAAAGGTCATAGACACCATCAGCGGCACCATCAGGAACAGCGGCGCAAACAAATACGCTGCGATCAACAGCGTGAACTGCTGCCCAATGGTGTCATAGGTTTGCAGTTCGGCACGCAGACTCGGCGGCATGTTGGCGAAGAACTCGCCCAAATCGCTTTGCATTTCGCCAAGCACTGACCCTGAACCCGTTGACAAATACACCAGCACCCCCGGCATGATCACAAAGAACAGCAGCGGCATAATGGTCAATGATGCGATCACGTTTTTGTTCTGGCTGACGAGCCGTAAATCTTTGCGGACGACTGCCCAAATTGCACGCCAATTCATGAGGATTCTCCCCGTTTTTGCAGCGTAAAATACACATCTTCAAGCGACGGCTCATTCGGAACAACGCTGAACACGGCAATCTTTTCGCTCACCAACCGCGCCACGACATCGGGAATGCCCGTGTAGGCGACATTGGACAGCGTGAGCTTATCGCCTTTGATTTCGCTCACCGCGCCGTTGAGGATCGCTTTCGCCCGTTCGCCTTGACCGACTGCCACTTCGATTTCAACTGTGATGCTCTGGTGTGTCTGATGCGCTAGTTCTCGTGGCGTGCCTAATGCGACGACTCGCCCCTGTTCCAGCACGGCAACCCGATCACACAGGCGCTGTGCATCGTGCAAATTGTGAGTCGCCAGCACCACCGTTTTGCCTTCATCACGGCTGACCTGTACGATCAGATCGTTGACATCCTTTGAGGCAAGCGGGTCAAGCGCCGCTGTTGGCTCATCCAGAAACAGGATGTCCGGTTGATGCAGGAACGCCCGCGCTAAAGCGAGGCGCTGTTTCATGCCTTTGCTGTAGCCGCCGACTTTCTCTTTTGCCCGATCCGCCAGTTTGAATTGTTCCAACATCTGGTCTACGCGCTGATCGACTTGATCACGCGGGACGCCGTACAGGTCAGCGAACACGCGCAAATTCTCACGCGCTGATAAGCCTTCATAGACCGATGGCGTTTCGGTGAGGACGCCCGTGCGTTTGCGTAGTTCTGTCCCCTGTTTGACCGGATCAAAGCCGAGTACCAACGCCGACCCGTCAGAGGGATTCAGCACGCCGTTCAATAGGCGGACAGTGGTCGTTTTACCCGCGCCGTTGTGACCGAGTAAGCCGAACACTTCCCCCGCGTAGACGGTCAGCGATAGCCGATCTACAGCCGTTTTTGTCCCGAACCGTCGGGTCAGATTATGTGTCTCAATGACGGTATTCATCAATGCCCCCTTGAATACGCCTTTGATCATAACCGTTAGACGGGGAATTGTGCCGTCAAGAATTGGTCAAATCGACGCTCATCTGCCGTTCATCCAAGTCTGGTATAAAATTACAATCTTAATGAACTAAAAGGAGCATTCGTATGATCGATTTGGCTGGAATTAAAGAAATGGTCGCACAGACCGACGAGCATACGCTCACCATGTATTTGAATGTGGACAACGCAACACGAGAAAATCAAGCCGAAACCCCGGCATGGCACACCTTTGCGAAAAATAAACTAAAGGAGTTTGACCCTTCCGCAGAGAAGACATCCGACGCTTGGGGAGATATTCAAGCGCGGGTCGAAGACTTTTTCGAGCAGTATCAACCGAGCAGCAAGGGACTCGCGCTCTTCGCGTGGCAAGGGTCGCTGCAAACGATAGAGCTTCCTTTCGGGATCGAAAATCAGGCGTCCTTCGGCAGCCCGCAGATCGCGCCGCTGTTATGGGTGCTGGACGAGTACGAACCTTACTTGATCGTGCTGGTAGATCAGGAAAAGGCGCGATTCTTCGTCGCACAGTTGGGTAGTGTAGGTTTCCGCGAAGGGCTTGAAGTTGATCTCGAAGGTTATGATTTTGTCGAACATACCACCGGCGCGAGTGTGACGACGGGGCAGGGAGGCGGCGCTGTACATGGCGGCAGCGGACGTGACGATCACGAGGCGACACTCGATGAACACCGCGCCCGACTGTATCGACAGGTGGCGACAGGAATTGAGCAGTATGTCAACCAGCGGCATATTCGCCGCACCTTTTTGGGCGGCAGCGAACAATCGGCGCACGCAGTGGTGAACTTCCTGCCGCAAAAGCTGCAAGACGCGATTGTTGGTGTGCTGCCCATTCCGCTGCGCTCGTCCATGCAAGAGATTTTCGACCATGTGCAGCCGAAAGCGATTGAATACGAACGCAGTGAAGAAATGCAGATCGTCCAACAGGTGATCGACTTCGCTAAAGCGAACGGGCGTGGGGCGCTTGGCATGAAGCAGGTGAATGATGCGCTCACGATGCAGCGTGTCGAACTGCTGTTTCTCCCTTACTCAGAAGCAGACGAGGAGGGCGTGCGTCCTGACCTGCCGCTGCGTGCGTTCGCATCGGGCGGGAGCGTTGAACTGGTGCATGGTGAGGCGGCGGCGCTGCTCAAAAGCGAGGGCGGTATCGCCGCACGGTTGTATTACGCGCTGTAGCATTTCGTTGACAGGGGCGATCCACATGGATCGCCCTTTTTTCTCTCGCGTATCAGGTTAGAATGTACAAATATAACGAAACA
>JBBQRJ010000575.1:0-3113 GCA_038214955.1 Aggregatilineales bacterium
GCGATCAATATTTTAAGTCGTGCCGGATGGGACGCATCCGTGAACGGTAACGTAGTGCCTCTGCTGGTCGGGGTCAACCCGTCTCGTAAGCGCAAGCGTCGTTCAGAAGCTACGCGGCTTTAGCCGCTGTAGAGTGTCACCTAATATGCTAAATTTATTCATGGGGTGGAATGTCATGCAGCAGTATCTCAAGATTGTCGGGAATGGACAACGCACAGCACGCGACCTCAGTTACGAGGAGGCTAAAGCAGCTTGCACGCTCATTATGGAAGGGCAGGCGAGCTTGCCCCAAGTGACCGCTTTTATGGCGGTGCTTCGCGTTAAAGAAGAAAGCGCGGTTGAACTCACCGCATTCACCCGTGTTGCCCGCCTTTACAGCCAACAGCTTGAAACCGTTTCGCCTCACAGTTTGGATATTTGCGTCCCGTATGATGGGCGTTCAAAAACGCCTATGCTCATCGTTCCCGGCGCGATCATCGCGGCGACGTGTGGCGCATTCATCGCCATGCATGGACGGTTGGGACAAACAACGCCGCCTAAATTTGGCGTGGGCGTCGGTGATGTGCTGGCGCAGTTGGGTGTTCCGGTCAATCTCCCGTTACAACAGGCGGGTGAAATGCTCAATCAAACTGGACTCGCTTTTTGTGCATCTGCCCATTTCGCTCCCCGCCTTGAGCAATTCAATCAAATTCGACTCGATTATGGGATGCGGAGTTTTCTTAACACGGTTGAAAAACTTCTCAATCCTTTTGCTGCCCGGAATGCGCTGGTCGGCATTTTTCATTATCCGGTGATGCGCCGCGTTAGTGAAGCGACTTCGCAGTTAGGCTACAGTCGGACGCTCTCGGTGCAAGGGTCAGAAGGTTCGGCGGAAGTTTTGCCGAATCGTCATACGCCTGTGATGGAATACACCTCTACGAGTGGACAGATCACCGAATGGAAAGTTGATCCTCATGAATACGGTTGGTGGGAAAGCGTCCCCGCCGAAATGTCCCCGGTCACGACACTTGAACAAGCAAAACTGACCGCGCAAATTCTTGACCCGTCGGCAGATGTTCCCGCTTATTACCGTCATGGCGCAGCATTGACAGCGGCGCTGATGCTGGTCGGGGCGGGGGTTGTTCCTACGCTGGCAGACGGACTTGCGAAGGCGCAAACCGCTTTGACCAGCGGTGATGCGGGGCAGCGTTTGAAAATGATGCGAGAGGACAAGTATCATGCATGAGACGCTGGTGATTGTTGGCAATGGCATGAGACATCCTTAAACATGGTTGCTCTAAAGGGGATGTTCGTTATAATTCCTAATATATGAAAGAAGCCGTTGTTGTGAGGGTGTATGTCGCATATCTTCATCAGTTACAGCAAAACGGATATCGACTTCGCACGGCAATTGCGTTCTTCCCTGCAAGCTCAGGGTTTTGCGGTATGGATGGACGAAAGTCGGCTGGCAGCCAGTGAACGCTAGTGGCAGACTATCGAGCAAAATATTTTGTCTTGCTCGGCTTTTATCGTCATTATGTCGCCTAATTCGCGTAAATCGCGCTGGGTAGAACGAGAGATTCTCGTTGCCGAACGCACGGATGTGGACAAGCGGATTTTCCCTGTGCTGCTTGCCGGGGACGTTTGGTCGCGTTTAGCCGATGTGCAGTACGAAAATATGAGTCGCGGATTGATTCTGCGCCAAGAGTTCATCAATGCACTTCGGCAGGTCGTGCCGCAGAGCAATTCGCCCGCCCCGCCACAACTACCCGACGATCCTAGTATGCAACGGCGTACAAGAGGACGTTCAACCCCCTTGATGGTTGGATTGTTTGCGCTTCTCATTCTGGCAGGGCTTGCCATCATCCTGAATTTGAGAGAACCGACGAGTATCAGCCCCACTTCAACGTTCATTCCACCCACGCGCTCAACATTATTGGTGGGCTTAGCCGCAGCCACGCTTGCGCCGTCTGCTACGCCAACCCTTGTCCCTTCGCCAACGCTTATGCCGACTACTGCGCTGCCAACGCTGACACCAACAGCAGTTATGCCGACTGAACCACTGACGAACACATTAACTCCTACTATGAGCGGACCAACCGCCTTCCCTGCGAACTTCCCAACGCCCGTCATTCTTCGCTTGCGTGCGAACGAACAGCAGTTTGAGCGTGGGCGTATGTACTGGCGGCAGGGCTTCAACTATATCTGGGTGATGTGGTACAGCACCTCAGAAAGCGGGTCATGGGCGAGTTATGCTGATACGTACCAGTCAAGCGAACCCTGGAGCGACCCAAATTTAGTGCCGCCCACCAATCGTTACCAACCGGAGCGGGGATTCGGTAAGTTGTGGCGAGAGACAGGCAACCTCCGTACTTCACTAGGGTGGGCTATTAACGGCGAAAATTACTATGACGGCGATTATGAATATCATGCAGGCGGCAGTGTCGATGCCAGCGGAAACTATACGCGGGGTCAGGGTTATTATTTACTCGGCACACGCAGCGGGGAGACTATTCGTTTCAACGATGATTATACATGGGAAATGGTCGATTAATTTCGCAGAGAACAGCACCGTAGATGAGAGTATCAGTCTGCTAGGGAAAATCACGTTTTACGCATCACCAGCACACGGATTCCGAACAGTCGAAAGGGTAGGGATACGATCCACTTGATTTTGAGTGCGCCGGGTATTTCCCGTCTGCCAATGGTCTGGTAGCCGAAACGCTTGTAATACGCTTCCATTTTGTCCTGACAGAGTAGATAGAGCGGACGACCTGCCCGCGCTTCGAGCGCAGCAATCAAACCGCTGGCGATACCGCGTCCGCGATACTCCGGCAGAGTCACCAGACTGCCCAACTCCTGACAGTCGGGATATTCTTTGATCTGCCCGATGCCGACGATCTGCCCGTCGATTTCTGCGACCAGAAAGTGCCGCCAGTCGAGCGTCGTTGGGTCGAGGTTTTCCTGTCTGACCATCTGCCGTATCTTCGCCTGATCACCCTCTACTGCCTTACGAATGCTGTACGTTGCCATTCTGTCTCCTATGTACAATGATACTTTCTTAAATCGAATGTATTATCTTGGCACACTGTAAAATTTCAACCGAATTGAATCTTACATAACCGTAAAAGGAG
>JBBQRJ010000576.1:0-3112 GCA_038214955.1 Aggregatilineales bacterium
GTCTGATCTTGTGGAAATGCTGATTGCCGAGGGCTTTTTGATTGAAGAAGGCTTTGGCGAATCAACTGACAGCGGCGGCAAGCGCCCACGACTGCTGCGATTCATGCCTGACGCCCGTCAGGTGATTGGCGTGTGGATTAATCAGCAAACCATCCTCGGTGTACTTACGAATTTAGATGGCGAAGTCATCGCTTCGCATTTCGCTGATCTTCCTTCTATCGACCTTATCGAAGGCGAGGTGATGGGGGTGATCATAGGCGTGATCAACGGCTTGATCGCGCAAACCCATGCGCCGCTGCTTTGCATCGGTGTGGGTATTTCGGGGGTCGTGGACTCTGATGGTGTGATACTGCACGCCCCGCGATTTGGTTGGACAAATTACGCTTTAAGTGACCCACTGTCGAAACGCTATGATGTACCGGTGCATATCGCCAACAGCAGCGAATTAACCGCATTGGCTCAATACACGTTTGGAAAAGTTGGGGACATTTCAAAACTAGTGACCGTTGTAATCAGCAATGGGGTGGGCGTCGGCGCGGTTCTGAATGGGACGGCAAATCATCTGGGGAGCGAGATCGGACACCTGTTGGTTGAAGGGAAAACGCTGCAAAACGTCCTCGGTTGGCAGAGTGTAAGAGAACGCATAAGCGAGAATAAAGAACTCGATCAGGACATCTCTTATTTGAAAATTCGATTTGCTGCCGAGCAAGGCGATCAAGCGGCACTCGATTTGAACGAGGAGCTGGCGTCGCATGTCGCCCGAATTTTCGCGTGGGTCATTGCGCTGATGCGCCCCGATCACCTTTCGCTTGCGGGTGCAATCAGTGATCTGGGTGAGGCATTCCTCAACACTGTGATCGCTAAAACGCGCCTGTTGGTGCTGCCTGAACTGGTGGAACGAATTACATTTTCAGTGGATGATACGCCGAACCTTGCGGCGATTGGCGCGGCGGCGCGATCCATCCAAATGGAACTAGGATTAGTCTAAACGATGCGAGTCATCGGTGTCATCACAAATGATCAGAATCGAGTATTTCAACGCTCGGTGATTGCGGGGATACGCACGATTGCCGCAGAAGCAAACTGCGAGATCGTCATCGATTCGAGGGCTGACGCTGACTCACGGCGATTGCAACCTGATGATGCAGACGGTTTTCTGATCATCGCTAATGTAGCACAACGCGAGTTTTTAGAAGCGGCGCTGCGGCAGAAAAAACCTGTGTCGTTCATCAGCCATCATATGCCAGACCTGCCCTTTCCCGCCGTTGTATTCAATAATCGACAGGGGATTATGGAATTGGTGCGGCATATCTCTGTAGAATGCCGCCGGAACCAGATTGTGTTCGTGCGCGGAATTTCGGATCAGTATGACGCTCGTCAACGAGAAGCAGCGTTTAAAGATGCCCTCATGCGTTATCACGTTCCGAGTTCGGGCATGATTGCCGGGGAATTTGACCCAGAAAAAGCCATTCAATCGCTGATGAACTATATCAACGAGGGAAACCGATTTAGCGCGGTGATTGCCAGCGATTACATGATGGCACGCGCCCTCGTGGATGTCCTACGAGAGATGGGTTATGATGTGCCGGGAGAAATTACGGTGGTGGGGTTCGGGGATGGGATTGAAGCCCACGCAGCCGGACTTACGACAGTCGCGGCAGATGTACAAGAACTGGGCGAACGCGCAGCAAGACAATTGATTCACCAGATGCATGGAGAGACCATTGTCGGCGTGACGACATTGAGCGTGCGGCTGATCGTAAGAGATACGAGTTTTGCACCACAAAAGACCAATTTTCCTAGCAAAGGGGTTAAAAGGCGTTGAAAAAAGTGCTGTTTGTATGGGGCGGGTGGGAAGGACATCAACCGCAAGCGTGCGCTGAGTTATTCGCACGGGTTCTGGAAGATTCTGGCTGCCAGAGTGAAGTTACAAACGACATGAATGCTTTTGCAGATGCAGCGAAACTCGCCAGCTTTGACCTGATTGTACCTGTGATAACCATGAGCAGCCTCTCTACAGAACAAGAGCGAGGGCTGCTTGATGCAGTCAAGCAAGGCATCGGAATCGGCGGGTGGCATGGTGGGATGGGGGACTCCTTTCGTAATAACCCTGACTACCAATATATGGTCGGGGGACAGTGGGTGGCGCATCCGGGTAATATCATTGATTATCAAGTTGATATTTCCGTCCCGGATCATCCCATTACAGACGGTATCGCGCCGTTCAACATGCATTCCGAACAGTATTATATGCACGTCGATCCTATGAACAGCGTTCTAGCGACAACGACATTCGGGGATCAGCATGACTCGTGGATTGGCGGCGTTGTTATGCCCGTCGTGTGGACAAAACCGTTTGGCAAGGGGCGCGTGTTCTACTGTTCGCTAGGACATCAGGCAAGTGATTTTGATGTACTGGAAGCCCGTGAAATAGTTCGACGCGGCTTATTGTGGGCAGCTAAATAACCTGAGTTTCGGATAGACCCCGACCCCTCCCCAAATTCAGGGAGGGGGGAAATAAAGCCGCGAAAATAAGCCTCACCCCCTCTCCGAAAATAGGAGAGGGGAGACAGAAACCATTTAACAAACGGTTGGTTTTTGCCACCAGAGGCTAAAGCCTCCGGCTGCCACAAAAGCCTGTAAGCCCTCTAAAGAGGGCTGGTTAGCCCCGTGAACGGGGCTTTCTTACCGTAGCCTGACCCTTTGAGGGGTCGGGCGGCAACCTCAACAAATTTCACTTATTAAAACTGTCCTGTCCTCAACCACTGCATAGAGAGGGGGAGTAGAACGGTTCAGAGACGATTTAAGGGTGAATTAATTTCGCTCTGGTAATAACGATTAAGACAGAGGACTGCTACAGCACCGATCACATGCCAGACTGCATGACCTTGCAAGAATGACGTTGGTGAACAAACGATGCCTGAGTTATCGAGCCACCACACGGCGAACGCAACTGCAAACAAGGCAAGCCCCAAATTAAACCACTTTGTTTGAATCACAGGCATTAATTTTCGTCGGTAGGCTATTTCTACTGCAATTGCCACGAGAAGCACTGCGGCAAAGAGATAGCGGCGTGTTTCAGGAACCCCTATTTGGACTACTGAAACAATGG
>JBBQRJ010000577.1:0-3111 GCA_038214955.1 Aggregatilineales bacterium
GCCAGCAGCGCCGCCCCGATCACAGGGGGATACTTCGGTTGCGGGATAGATGCAAATCCAAGTTCACGACATAGGACGCGACTAAGCGAGTTTTCCATCAAAAGCAATCCACCCGCGAATGCAATCGGCATATCTGGCACATTCAGCCGCTTGATTACGCTCTGAGCAATCGCCGCCAGCGACTTCGCGCCCTGCTCAACAATTGGAAGCGCATATGGATCATCAGCGTCTAACACAAGATGAGCCAGTGCCGCGATCTCTTTGATCGGCGCTGGCTGACGATATGCCCATCGAACAAGATGTCGCGGAGTCTCAAAATTCAGCCTTTCCATCACCCGCCGCGCCAGCATTTCAGCCGTTGGATCGAGTCCATCTGCCCACGCGATCACAGCACGCAGCGCTTGCAATCCCAACCAGTAGCCGCTGCCCTCATCACCGAGTAGATAACCCCATCCCCCACCCTGAACCGTTTCCCCCGCATCATTGATTCCATAGGCGATGCTGCCCGTTCCTGCGAGGATTAGCACACCGCGCCGCGCTCCGTGCGCCCCGACGAGCGCGATCTCTACGTCAATGGCGGGAAACACGGGAATGGCAGGGAGTACATCGGCAATCGTTTCGCGCATCCAGTCGAATGCCAGCGACGCCCCTGCGATCCCGATGCCAACGCCCGCAATTTCCCTATCAGGCGCGGCACTGATCACTTCACGCACAGCCGATTGAATCAACGCTTTCGCCGCGTCAAACCCGATGATATTGGGGTTCGCCGTCCCACCCTGACTTTCGGCAGTCGGGCGCAAATCCTCATCCACCAGCGCGACGCGCAGCGTACTCCCGCCGCCATCAATGCCGAGATAATATTTCATCACGAGTCCTGTCTTTGCTCCCCTCTCCACTTGGAGAGGGGTTAGGGGTGAGGTTTCTTTTCGCGCTTAAGAGGTGAAGTTAGATCGCCTCGAAAATCGCGTCATGCACCGCCCGCCGAAATTCAAGCGTCCCGCCGTGCCACCGACCCGGATACACGCTGTTCGTCAAACACGCGACCACCAGATCATGCTGCGGATCAATCCACAGCGATGTTCCCGTAAATCCGGTATGCCCGAACGTATCAAGGCTCATGTGTTCGCCCGCCGACGCATTGACCGCCGCCCGCAGCGCAAAACCGAGTCCGCGCCGTGCGCCGTCCGTCTCCGCGTGCTGACGTTTGGCGTCCGCTGCCAGCCCCGCGTCAATTTTGAACACGCCCGCGCCTTCAAGCCACGCTTGACCGAGTGCCGCGACTGACTTTGCCGATGCGAACAACCCTGCGTGACCCGCCACGCCGCCCACACCGCAAGCGTTCTCGTCGTGGACTTCACCCCATACGCGCCGTTTACGCCACATCGGATCATCTTCCGTTGGCGCGATGCGCTCTCGTGCGATTCCGTGATCGCGTATCGGGTTATACACGACCTCATGCCCTAGCGGATTGATCACGCGGGCATTCACCGCCGCCGCGAGGTCAGCCCCGCCGTGTAAGCGACTCACCGCCTCGCCAAGCAGCATCAAGCCAATGTCGCTGTATAGTACAGCTTTCCCGACCTCATTCACAAACGGATAGGCACATAGTATCGACAAGCCCCGCGACCATCTTAGCAAGCGCGAAATTCGCTCTGGCATATCAAACGGCATGGGCGGGTAGCCCGCCGCGTTGAACACGTCACGCCACGCGGGTAAGCCGCTCGTGTGTGTGAGCAAATGCCGGAATGTGACCTCAGCCGGATCAACCGTCGCGCCGATCAAGTCCGGCGGTGTGGCGAGTCGCTGTTTGCTGTGCGGGTCTTGACCGCCATCCATCGGGCGCGGCGTCAGCCAGTCAAATTCGGGGATCACATTGATGAGCGGATCATCCAAGCTGACTCGCCCTTCGCTCACCAACGACAAAAACGCCGTAGCCGTGAACAGCTTACTAATTGACGCGAGATCGAAAAGCGTGTCGATTGTCGTGGGGATTTGCCGCGTCTCAGGGTCAATCCACCCCCACGCATGATCCAGCATCACGCGCCCGCCGTGCATCACGTAGATTGAACAGGCGGGGAACGTATCGCCCAGATGCTTATCAATGATCGACTGAACCGCCGTTTTCACATCAGCCATAGATCAACACTTCCCGGCGCAATGCCTGAAACTGAGCAAGATCATCTGCCCACGATGCAATAATCACATCTGCCGACTCGCCCGCGTCGATTTGCTGGCGCAGTTTTGAACTGCCCGCCAGCCGATCAAAATGGCTTGGCTTCCACTCAAATTGATCAGGGTACAGATGGCGAATTGCACTAATGACGGCAATCCACACCAACAGCGGACGGAAATACTTATTCATCCGATGCACCTGTATACCATGACACACTTCCCCTGCAAACTTGCTGGCAGTCGGCTTGAAGCTATGCGGGCGAAACCCAGTGCCAATAAAATTCATTGTGTTTAGTCGTTCGATCAGCTTATCGGAGTCGATGAATGGTGCGCCGACGATCTCAAACGGGAGTGCCGTGCCGCGTCCTTCGCTGAGATTTGTGCCTTCTACCAGACACGCGCCGGGATAATGCTGTACTGTGCTGAGATGCGGCATGGCGGGCGATGTTGGCACGAACGGCAGCCCGGTTTCCTCCCATGTCATGCCGCACCGATAGCCATCACACGGGATTACGGTCAATTCGGCTGGCGTAGGATTCCATTTCGTATTAAACAATTTTGCCAGTTCGCCCAACGTCAGCCCATGTTGAATCGGGATCGGCGCACGCCCCACCATCGACGCATACGCCATATCCAATAGTTGACCGTCTATCCAATCCCCTAGCGGATTCGGACGATCCAGCACCATCACGGGGATTCCCGCCGCGCCCGCCGCTTCCAGCATGTAAGTGACTGTCCAAGCGTAGGTGTAGTAACGCACGCCGATGTCTTGTAGATCGCATACGACCAGATCAAGCCCATCGAACATATCGGGAGTCGGTTTCATCGTTGCGCCGTACAAGCTGTGAATCATCAAGCCCGTGCGCGGGTCAATCTGTGACGCGACATGCTCCCCGTCCGATGCAGCGGCGGCGAATCCGTGTTCGGGGCTGAACAGCG
>JBBQRJ010000578.1:0-3111 GCA_038214955.1 Aggregatilineales bacterium
CCCCCACCCCGCTCGCTGCGCTCGCCTCCCTCCCCCGAATTCAGGGGAGGGCGCAAACACGAGTCTGCTTGCTCCCCTCCTCGAATTCGGGGAGGGGTCGGGGGTGGGGTCAGAAATAACGATCTGCGTAAGGTGAGTTAAAAGTAAAAACGAACAAGACATCTTTTGTAGGGACAAGGCACGCCTTGTCCACATAACAAGGGCAAAAGAGATATGGCGGATTGGTTAGGCGGGATGCAGTGGCGCATGTTGGGTCCCTATCGCGGCGGGCGTGTGACCAGCGTGATCGGTCATCCACGCGATAAGCAGACGTTTTATTTTGGCGGCGCGGGCGGCGGAATCTGGAAAACGGATAACGGCGGGCATTTGTGGACTCCGATTGCGGACGATTTCCTGAAAATGGCGTCGGTGGGGTCGCTGGCGATTTCGCAGAGTCACCCGCATGTGATGTACGCGGGTATGGGCGAAAATGTCCTCGTGCAGTTTCATTCGTATGGGGATGGCGTGTATAAGTCGGTTGATTCGGGCAAGACGTGGAAAAATGTCGGCTTGGCAGAGGTGCATAACGTCGGCAAGATCAAGATTCACCCGACGAACCCGAATATCGCGTTTGTAGCGGCGCTAGGGCATCGATTCGGGGCGAACGCTGAACGCGGGGTGTATCGCACGCGGGACGGTGGCAAAACGTGGGAGCTTGTGTGTTTTCGCAGCGACAGAGCGGGCGCGGTGGATGTGGCGATTGATGATCAGAACCCCGAACTTGTCTACGCGGCATTCTGGGAACAGTTGATCCAGCCCTGGAATTACACGAGCGGCGGCGCAGACAGCGCGATCTACCGTTCGAGCGATGGCGGCGATACATGGGAAGATTTGAGCAAGCGTCCCGGTTTACCGGAAGGCGTGATCGGCAAAATCGCGCTGGCGGCGTCTCCGGCGAAGTCGGGGCGGGTGTGGGCGTTGATCGAAGCGGAGCAGGGCGGGATTTATCGCACCGATGATTTTGGCTATCAATGGACGTGGATGAACGATGAGCGAAACTTTCTCGTTCGGGCGCGTTACTCGATTGCGCTGACGCCTGATCCGGTGGATGCGAATGTGGTGTATGTGCCGAGTCGCAAACTGTGGAAATCGACGGACGGCGGGCGCACCTTCGGGCAGATGAACACGCCGTATGTTGATCAGCATGATTTATGGGTAGGCGACGATCAGCGCATGATTGTGGCGAACGATGGCGGCGCGTCCGTGTCGTTTGACGGTGGGCGCTCGTGGTCAACGCTGGTGAATCAGCCAACGGCGGAGATTTACCGCATCACGACAGATAACCATTTTCCGTATCGCGTGTACGGCGCACAGCAGGATAACAGCACGATAGCGATCCCGCATCGGTCAGAGCGCGGCGGAATCGGTCAGCAGGAATGGTACGACATTGGCGGGGGGGAGAGCGGGTATATCGCCGTGCGCCCTGATAACCCGAACATCGTGTATTCGAGCGATTTGCCCGGCTTGGGCGTGACTCGTTACGACCACATCAACTATCAAATCCGCGAGATTGGTCCGTGGGGTGAATCGGGCGCGTGGGATAAACCCGCGCTCAAGTATCGGTTTAACTGGTGCGTGCCGGTCAAGCTGTCGCCGCATGACCCCGATGTGCTGTACGTGGCGGGTCAGTACGTGTTTCGCAGCACGGACGAGGGCGCGAGTTGGGAAGAAATCAGCCCCGATTTGACGCGCCATGACGAGTCGAAAATGGTGCTGGTCGGGGGTCCCATTGAATTTGAGGACGCGCTGGCGTTCCAGTATCCCGCGATCAGTTCGGTAGCGGAGTCGCCATTTGAGCGCGGCGTGATCTGGACAGGTTCAGACGACGGCTTAATCCACGTCACGCGGGACAACGGCGCGACATGGACGAACGTCACCCCCTTAAATCTTGATATGCCGACATGGGCGCTGATCCGCTTGGAAGTGTCAAGGTTCGCGGCGGGCAAGGCTTACGCGGCAGCGACGAATTATCGACTGGATGATTTTAAGCCGTACCTTTTCAAGACTGAGGATTACGGCGCAACATGGACGCAGATCAATGCGGGGATTCCTGACGGGCATTTCACGCGGGTGATCCGTGAGGATACCGAGCGCCCCGGTTTGCTGTACGCGGGGACGGAAGTCGGCGTGTATTTCTCGCTCGATGACGGCGCGTCGTGGCAGTCGCTCAAGCTGAATTTGCCCGCCGTCATCGTGTTTGACCTATGCGTGAAAGAGGATGATATTTGCATCGCTACGCACGGGCGCTCGATGTGGATTCTCGACAATATATCGCCGCTGCGACAGATGAACGCGGATGTGTTGAGCAAACCCGTTCACCTATTCCCGCCGCAGCCCGTGATCCGCTTGACGCGGCAGGTGTACGGTTTGGACAGCCTCATGGCGCTGTATCAGCCGTTTGTCGCGGCGAATCCGCCAAGCGGTGTCGTAGTCGATTACTATTTCAGCGAATCGCCCGAAGGCGAGGTGAAACTGGAACTGGTCGATCAAGATGGGACAGTTTACCAGTCGTTTAGCAGTGAAGTACAAGAGCGTTGGTCTCTGCCTGTTGGAGCGTTACGCTACGAGTATCGCGGTGGGGCGCGTTTGGTGGGTGTGGTTGCGGGCGAAGAAGAACAGGGCGTTCGGTGGGGTGCATTGACCCTGCCCGATGATTTTTCAATTCCGACAGCGAACAAGGGGCTGAACCGTTTTATGCTGCCAATCCAAGCAAAAGGGTCGTATATCACACCGGGACTGCTTGGTTACGTTATGCCACCTGCGCTCGTTCCGGGGGAGTACATTGTACGGTTGATTGTTGGCGAACAAGTCTATGAATCGTCCGTGCGAATCGACAAAGACCCGCGTGTGCATACGACACATGTAGATTATCAGGCGCAGTTCGACTTGCTCATCCGTATTCGGGATAAAGTCAGCGAAATTCATCGCACTTACGGTCAATTGAGTTGGATTCGAGAAAATCTCGATCATTGGCGTGAGACGATACAAGGACTTGAACGTGCCGATACGTTTATTGACAGTATCACTGCAATGATCAACAGGCTTAGTGCGATTGAGAATACGATTGTTCAG
>JBBQRJ010000579.1:0-3092 GCA_038214955.1 Aggregatilineales bacterium
CGATTTTGGATTATGACGTTGAAGGGAATATTGTAGGTATCGAAATTTTAGATGCTTCCAAGCGAATGACTGATCCGATGTCCGTTGAATATGCAGTCACACGGGCGCGGACGGTGTAAGTTACGATACCTTCCACAAAATAACCTCCGGTGGACAAAGAAAACGAGCGCGGGGAGCGCCTAACCCTTCCATGCCGACCCCACGCGAGACGTACAGCGTCATACGCCCCACCGAATAGCGCCCCATCACGAAACGTAACCCCAACTGACTCGCAGACATGAACGCGCCCATCACGGGGAGGCGAAGCTGTCCGCCATGCGTATGCCCGCACAACATCCAATCGATTCCGGCGTCGGCGGCTTCCGGCGCGATGTCTGCTGAGTGTGCCAGCAGCAAGCGCATTCCGTCAGGGGGCGCGGCTTTCATCGCCTCATGGAATGCGGCGCGGTCAGTCGATAAAATATGCGTCGTGATCACGCCGAGGATATGCAGTTTCCCGCCGGGAGTCTCGACAGTGTGCCATTGGTTGAGCAGCAGTTTCAAGTTTTCTAAGCCGTCAGCAAATGACTTTACGACGTTCAGCGGTTCGACGATGGGCGTACCCGGCACGCAGTAGATGCCAAGCGGCGCACGCCATTCACTCAAGATTTCACGGATGTCCTGTTTCGCCCGTTCATCGTGGGTATACGACAAGTTGACGAAATCGCCCGTGAACACAATCAAGTCCGGTTTCAGCAGCTTAACCAAGTGATTGAGCTTGCGTTCCCTGTCGGTGATGCGTTCGATGTGAATATCCGTAATATGCAGCACCTTGATCGGCGTCTGCCAGCCCGCCTGTTGCAGCGTCTCGTGTGATACACCCAAACGGAACGGTTCAATCCATGTGGCGTAAAACACGGCGATGCAGATCAACCCGATCAGGATCACCGCGAGGATCGCGTCAAGGTTGAGTAACCCTAGCATGGCTGCGGTCAGCCCGATCACCGCACCCAACGCCAGCGTAGACGCCTTCTCCACGCCGAAACTTTTGCCCCGACGCGGCAGCATCCACAGCGTGAACCAATTGATCAAACCGCCGATCAACACGGCTGCCCCGATGATCAACGCCGCGCCTTGATCCGCCCAGAACAGCGCGGCGATCAGCGCATCGAGGATCAGGAGTGCGGTCACGATCAAAGCGGGGAGTCGCTGTAAGTTGTTTGTGCCGATGAGGACGCGGTGAACGAGATGGTTTTCGAGCGGCTTTTGGTTCAAGACGCAACTTTCTCTGTCAATAGCTGTACATAGACGCTAAAACAACTGCCTTTATTCAATTCGCTTTTCACTTCAATGTTGCCGCCGTGCAAATCCATGATCTGGCGGGCGATGCTCAAGCCCAAGCCTGTGCCATCGACTTCGCTCATCACGCGGTAAAACGGCTCGAAGATGTGCGGGAGATGTTCCGGCGCAATGCCCACACCCGTATCTTTGACATCGATCCGTGCGCGGTCATCGTCTATACACCCCCGAACCATGATTTTGCCCCCCGCCGGCGTGTAATTGATGGCGTTGGTCAGCAAATTGGTGAATACCTGAATGATGCGTTCGCTGTCTACGTTAACCACCATCGGCGCATCGATTAAATCAACCGTGAGGCTCAGGTCTTTGTTGTCCGCTTCGGGCTTCTGCAAGTTCACCACTTTACGAATCAAGTCTTGCAGAAGGATCGTTTCAAAACGCACCGTAATTTGACCATGTTCCAGTCGCGTGCGGTCAAGCAAATCTTCCACCAGCTTTTTCATGCGTTCCGCGACTTCTTCCAACACAGTAAGGTGATCGGAGAGGTATTCGGGACGCCGTCGCAGCAGGTACAGGCGGGTTTTCAAGTTGGTGATAGGGGTACGCAGTTCATGGGATGCATGAGCCACAAAATTAGACTTTTGCAGCGCCAATTCTTTTTCGCGGCTGATGTCGCGCATCAGCGTGACCGAACGCAGCGTCACTTGATCACGGTTGCCCATCGGGGACACCGTGAGTCCAGCATAAAAAGCCGTGCCATCCTTACGCCGCAAACGAGCCTCACCCCGCCATACGCCATGTTTCCAGATCAAAGCGGGCATAGCGCGAAGCTGCTGCAATTCGCCCGCGTTCAAAAACGGTTCACGCAGGTTATCCATCGTCATACCGATCAATTCTTGCTGCGTATACCCTGTCATATGTGCCAATGATGCGTTCGCGTACTGAATAGCGCCATCTTCCATATAGAAAATGCCCTCGCCCGTCGCATCAAGGATCGCCCGTAAGCGGCTGTGCATCAGGTGAAGTTGTACAGTTCGCTCGTTGACCTCTTTTTCGAGGTCGTTAGCATAGCGCCGCACTTCGTTATACAAACGGGCATTGCGAATGGCAATTGCGGCGTGCGCGGCAAACGTACACAAATGGAAGGCTTGCATAGACGTGAACGCATTCGGTTTATCGTGGCTCACATTCAAGAAGCCTATCGTTTCGCCTTCCAGACGAATCGGCGCACCCAGTTCAGAGCGAATCCACGCCGACGATTCGATGTATACCCAATCGCTGTCTGTATGCGTGTCGTTGATCAACACAGGTTCGCCCGCCTCGTACATACGCCGGAAATTTGGAACATCATTCACTTTGTAGCGCAGCGACAGCGTTTGCAGTTCTGTGCCGCGTTCGGCGTATCCACGTAAGCGAACAATCCGCGCTACACCGTCCTCGATCAGCATAATGTCGCTTGAACTAGACGGGACAATCTTGGCGACCTGTTCCAGAATGCGATCTAGCACCTCGTCTAAGTCGAGCGTGCCAGAGATAATCGCGCCTGTTTCGCTGAGAGCTTCTGCTAAACGTCTCGCTTCATGTTCGGCGTTCTGTGCAGTCAAACGTTCGCTCTCATTACCCTCCCGGATGAGCGAAAAACTGATGATCATAACCAGAAGTCCCACATAGGCAGACGTGACGAAAACAAGGTAACTGGATTCAAATGGGCTAAACCACGTTTGAAGCGACAGCGCCACAAAATACGACAGCACCACAGCGATAATCGTGACTCGGAATGACAAGATCATGAAGATCAGGATAATGGCGAGGAA
>JBBQRJ010000580.1:0-3070 GCA_038214955.1 Aggregatilineales bacterium
CCCGTGAACAGCGTGCGTGTCTGGTCGCCCGTGTGATAGTCCAGCGTCATGGTCGCACCCACATTGGGGCTGTTGGCGGAGAGATAGACATAGCCTTCAGGCGCGTTCCCTATCTGCGAAAATCCAGTTGTCGATGCAAGATCGCTCACGTTGCCAGCACGATCCAGCGCCACCCAACGCACTTCGCTCGCCTCTGTGCTGTTGGGGTCGAACGGTTCAAGCAGCGACATGGCTAAACGTCGCCCATTATCAATGAATTCCGTATCGAGCAAAATCCAATCGGGGCTGTGATAAATCGTGACCATTTCGCCCGCTGTGTCGCGTGACCGCACGACATTGCTTGCCGGGACGGGACCGCCGGGATTGCCAATGGGCAGCGTCGAATCCGATTCGAGCCAGACAACCTCTCTCCCGTTGATCGCTAAACCCCAGTGCCACCAATCATCAAAGGCTTGCAGGTCAGACGAATTCAAGTCCCACAGGAACGCAGGTTCGACAGGCGCACCCTCTGTCCCCCACAGGATTCCCGTAAAAATGAGCTGGTTGTTGTCGAAGTAACGCACATCGGGCATGATGGAGAAATCGTTGTACAGACCCAAATCTGTCGCCTCTGCATTGAGCGGACTCATCGACGCCATTTCAATCCCGCTGTCCGCATCCACGATACGCAGTTCCCAGATGGGACGCGATGTATCCGCGCTGGGGTCGCCGGGAAAGAAATTGACCATGCCGACGGCAAGCATCGAGTTATCGCCGCTGTAGTTGATCCAACAGCCAATCGAAGGACCCAAATCTTGTTGATACAGCACCGTACCCGTCGTGAGGTCGTAGACGGTGAGCAGGGTCGGCGTCAACGTCGAGCCGGCAGTGACCGCCGTATAGTCGATGGTGCAGTACGCCATGTAATTTCCATCGCTGGTGAACGCGGTTTCGTATTCGCCCAAATATGAACCTTCGGACAAATTCAGGTTGATCGGCGTTTGCGTGCCATTCAGATCAACCCGCAGCAGTTGGCGCATGACGCTGTTGTACAAGTACGCCGACCAGTCAGACGTTTGCGCCGAGAGCGACCCCGCCGCCAGCACGATCACCAGTGTCAACACGAACCATTTCAAGACTCGCATAGTTTCCCCCTCATGTAGGGACGCCATACATGGCGTCCGATAGCCCAACTCAACCCAACCTCACCCCTAAATCCCCTCTCCGAAAAAAGGAGAGGGGACTTCACAAATCTGCTTGTCTCCCCCTCTCGCTTTTCGGAGAGGGGGCTGGGGGGGTGAGGTTAATTTGATTCCTTCAACATACTCTGCTGCACGGGCAATTTGTGTTTGCCCAGTTCTTTGAGCCATTTCGCCGCGTCTGACTTGCGCTTGTCGTTCGCTTTCTCAAATAGGTCATTCGCCTGTGCCATGACTCCGACGGCGTTGGCATATTCGCCGCGCTGATAATACACCAGCCCCAGATAATACAGCGTTTCGGGGCGATCCGTTCTGGCGTGATGCGCTTTTGTGAAGTGTTCCAGCGCCGCATCCCACTTTTTCTGGCGGTAGGCGATCATCCCGCGTCCGTAGTGTGCCAGCATCTCATAGGGGAACAGGCGCAGTGAATCCGCGAAATCTTCCTCCGCCTTGTCGTATTCGGCATCTTCGAGAAACATCATGCCGCGTGCCGCATGATATTCGCTGTTGCTCGGCAGCGCGTCAAGTGCTTTGCTCATGAAGTCAATAGCGTTGTCAAAGTCGCCTTTTTTGTAAAAGTCGAGCGCCTGTTTATAGGCTTCGTCTGCTTCAAAACGTGTGAGTCCAAGCCGCTGGTTCAGTCGTGGCATTAGCGTCCCCCTCTTGGATATAGTATATTACGATTTGCCGTACATTTCGATCAATTAGATTGGATTTTGAACATGGATTTTGACTTAAACCCTGAACAAAAAATGTGGCAGCGCATTGTGCGCGATTTTTGTGAGTCCGAAGTGAAGCCGTTCGCTGCCGAAGTCGATGAGACGAGCAAACTGCATTGGGATGCGATCCGCAAGATGAAAGACGTAGGCTTGATCAGCTTGGAAGCGCCCGAAGAGGTGGGCGGCGTCGAAATGGATACGATCAGCATTGCCATTGCAATGGAGGAACTTGGGCGGGCGTGCGGGTCAACCGCGCTCTCGATTGCCGCGCATAACGGCTTGGGCTGTGCGCCGATCAAGAAGTGGGGGACGCGCCAGCAGCATGAACAATGGTTCCCGTCGCTCATCTCCGGTGAGGTGTTGGGCGCACTCGCGCTGACCGAACCGGGCGCAGGGTCTGACCTGCTCAATGGTGTGCAAACCTTCGCCCGACGCGACGGCGACTCGTGGGTGATCGATGGCTCGAAGGCGTGGATCACCAACGCGGGGATCGCCCCTGTGATTGTGGTGCTGTGTCGCACTGATAAAGAGGCAGGCGCACGCGGTTTCAGCATGATCCTTGTAGACACGAAATCCGCGGGGCTGACAATTCACCCGCCGGAAAAGAAAATGGGCTTGAAGGGATCGCCTACCCACATGCTGAGTTTTGAGGGCGTGCGCGTCCCCTATGAGGCGGTGTTAGGCGAAGTGGGGCGCGGGTTCGCACAGACCATGCAAACGCTCGACAATGGGCGAATCGGCATTGGCGCATTGAGCATCGGCTTGGCGCAAGCGGCATTTGAGGAAGCGGTCAAGTACGCCAAACAGCGCCGCGCTTTTGGCAAACCGATTGCTGAACACGAGGCAATTCAGTGGATGATTGCAGATGCCGCGCTTGAAATTGATGCCGCCCGCTTGCTGGTCTTTCGCGCCGCGTGGCTGAAAGATCAAGGCAGAGATTACACCAAACAGGCGGCAATGGGCAAACTCATGGCAACCGAAGTTGCAGAGCGCGTCTCGCGTAATGCCATTCAAATTCATGGGAGCTATGGCTACAGCCGCGAATTTCCCGTAGAACGCATCTACCGCGATCAACGCCTGATGACGATTGGCGAAGGCACGAGCGAAATTCAGCGCCTTGTGATCTCGCGCCGCGTGCTGCAAGAGTTCGATAACCTCTCTCCTGCCTCAAAG
>JBBQRJ010000581.1:0-3060 GCA_038214955.1 Aggregatilineales bacterium
AGCACCAGCACAATAATAAACAGGATGATCACCGCAATCGCCAGCAAATCCCCATTCCCCGCCGGACCCCCGCCCAACAAGACAAGCGGCAGTAACGCCCGTGCTTGATCGCTTGGCGACCCCGGCGACGGTGCAATGATGTTCGGCGCAAGCGGATACTCGTTGATGTCCATGAAGTACCACAGCGACCCCCAAATCAAGTAGCCGTTGAGGAACCCCAGAAGTCCACCCAGAATGCTCTCTTGCAGGCTGTCACGTCCTTCACGCGCCGCCCCACGCGCTCCAGCATTGTTGCCAAACACGGTGCGCGTCTGGTAGGCGAAGAACACAATCGCAATGAAAATACCCGCCTGTACCAGAAACACCTGATCCCGGCTCACGTTGACCAGCAGCGTCCCGCGTATAATACTGTCGAACTGGAACAAGGCGAACAAACCGAGAATGATCCCCGCGAGTGAAACAAGTTCTTTATTCCAACCACGCAAAAACCCGATGATGGCGAAAAAGATTGCCAGCGTCCACAACATCGCGGAGAGTTGAATCATACTTATCTTAGCCCTTAAGAGTTGCCACCAGCGAGATCAAGCAGTTCTCGCGCTACGTTCCATGCCCCATCCGGCACATCGAGCGCCGTCGCGCTTACTTTCATCACTGCCAGTCGTTCATCAGTCAGCGAACGGATTGTGGGCAGCAGGTCTTTCGCCATATCTTCATCCCGCATCAAAATCCCCGCGCCGCGCTCCGACAAATAATCCGCATTGACCTTCTGGTAACGCCACGCATACGGGTACGGCACAAGGATTGACGGCAAACCAAACAGCGGATATTCCCCTAGTATACTTGCCCCCGCTCGGCTCACCGTGACATCGGCGGCAGACATTGCCAGCCCCATATCCTCGTTCAGATACGCGAACGGGTGATACTGACCGATCAAATCAGGGTGAGTCGCCGCTAACTGCGCGTGTCGCTTCTGCAAATCTTCCCAATCGAGCGTACCTGTCACATGAACGACTTGCATCCCATCAGTGAGCAAATCGGGCAGCACATCCATCAGCGCATGGTTGATCGTCCGCGCCCCGCGACTCCCGCCCCACACCAGCAGCGTCTTACGCGACGGGTCTAAGCCAAAATGCCGGATCGCCTGATCACGTTGATTGACCGCCGCTTTGAGCGATTCGCGTATCGGATAGCCTGTGACCACCGCTTGCCCCACCCGAAAAAACGCCTTCGACTCGTCCGCTGTGACCGCTACCCGTGTAGCAAAATGTCGCAGCATCTTAATAGCGAGTCCCGGTTCAATATCCGGCAAATAGATCAAACTCGGCACACGCAGCAGCCAACCCGCCATCGCAATCGGCAAACTCACCCAACCGCCCGTTAGCAAAATCACGTCAGGTTGGCGCCGCCGCACGAGACTCAGGGCTTGCACCGTCCCGATGATCAACTGGACGACGCTGCCCAACATCTTGATCACGCTGACGCCGTGCAAAGGACCCGCCCGCACCTCGTCGTAAGACTCAAACGTCAGAGTCGTTTCTTCAAGCAGTGGACGCTCAAACCCGCCAACGCTCCCGACGAACGTCAGTTTAGCGTCCGGCTGACGGATGCACAGGGCTTCGGCGGCGGCTGTTGCCGGGTAAACGTGACCGCCCGTCCCCCCGGCTGCGATCATCACGCGCAATGGATTTTGCCTTTCGTGCTTCAGGCGAATATTGCAGCGCCGTAACGCGGGCAACGCTCAACACCAGCGCCGTCCCCGCCATAACCGTCACAAGCGATGATCCGCCAAAGCTGATGAACGGAAGCGCCACACCCGTTGAAGGCACAAGATTAAGCATCACGGCGATATTCAACAGAGCTTTCGTGATTATCCACAGCGTAACGCCAGATGCAAGCAAAGCGCCAAACGGGTCAGATGACCGTCGGGCAATTTGCAACCCGCGAATCACCAGAACCACATACAGCAAAATCACGAAACCCGCGCCCAATACGCCCAGTTCTTCCCCGATCACCGCGAAAATGCTGTCCGTGTGCGGCGTAGGCAAAGCGCCGAACTTCTGCAAACTTTGCCCTAGCCCGCGTCCCGTCCAACCGCCATTGATGAAGGCGATGATCGCTTGCTGCGCGTGGTAATTGGTCTGCGTGAGGTCGGTCAAACCCGCGATATACGAACTAACGCGACCTTGTGCGTAATTCAATCGCTGGCTAACGACCCAACCGGATACCCCCATCAATGCCAACACCGACCCCAGATGCATGACGTTTGCGCCCGCAAGGAAGAACATAATCCCCGCCGTGACGAAGATTGTCGCCGCCGTGCTGAGGTCAGGTTGCAGCAAAACCAGCGTGCCGATGATCCCCAGCAAAATCGCAAACGGCAGCAAACCGTTGAGGATGCTGCTCACCCGCGTGCGCTTGGAACTCAGCCACGCGGCAAGGTAGATCACGACGGTGAGTTCTGCCACCTCTCCCGGCTGATACGACCCGTTCAGGAACGCACGCCGAGCGCCGAATACGCCATCACCGAACAACAGCACGGCGATCAGCGTGGCAATCGTGATCAGCAAAATCGGGATAGCGATCCGCCGCCACACGCGATAGTCGATGATCAATACCACTGCGAACACCGCCGTTCCCACAAACAAGTTACGAACGTGCTGCATGAAGATCACAGTATCGCTGCCGAAATCCTGATAGCTCCAGTCAAACGTCGTGCTGTAAATCATCAGGCAGCCAATCGCCACCAGCAGCACCATGACCACAAGGATCGGCACATCAATCGTCGAGAAGAATGTAAAACGGCGTTGGGAGGGTTGCTGAGAATTTTGCATCTACTCAAGTACCTGTCAAATCATCTTATCGTAGGGACACGCAACGGCGCGTCCTATTCTTAATTTTTGTTCTTCTTCAACAGTATACAGTCTACCCTAGAGACGCGATACATCGCGTCTGTTTTTTCGTCCTTCTCCCCTCTCCTTTTTCGGAGTGGGGTCGGGGGTGAGGTTTGTTTTGCCTCCCCTCTCCTCTTTTCGGGAGAGGGGTCGGGGGTGAGGTTTGTTT
>JBBQRJ010000582.1:0-3009 GCA_038214955.1 Aggregatilineales bacterium
CATCCGTCTCTTGAAGACTGCTTTGGGTACTGGCAAGCAAATCAAGTGCTAGAAGTGAATCTTGAATCTGTTCCAAGCAAAACGCGATCATACCGGCGTGAATTTGTTGAAAATAATGCCCTACTTCAGCCCAAGGGTCAATGCGTCCCGGAAAGGGACCCGCTTTTAACAGTTCACGATACGATTCTACTGTCATGTCTGCGACTCTCCGCTACGCGCCTCGAACACGGCTTCGGCGGCACGCATTAAGGCTTCGCGGCGACCTTCGCTGATGCCCTTGCTCAACAGGTATCGATCCAACAGTTCGGGGTCGGTCAAGCCTTCGGGAGAGCCGCCCAAACGCGCCCGCGTCGGCTGTTCGATTTCTTTGCGGATTGCGGCAATGCTGTTGACGCCCGCATGACGTAACGCATCGCGCACTAAGCCTTCGTTGAAACGCGCCTCGGTGATCGGCGTGAGGTCAACGATCACGCGCACAACAGAATCAGCTAAATCAATGCGTTCTTCAATCTGCTCGATCAAATCGCCTGTGGGATCATCACTCTGGCGCAGGTCAGCGCGGACGGTGACGAAAGGTCGCGCCTTGACTTTTTGAAATTTCCACGTCGCTTTGCCGCGTTCGACTTCGACCCAGCAGAAGCCTTTCGGGTCGTGTTCCTCGCCAAAATCGATTCGTTCTAGCGATCCGCTGTAGACGACGGGCGGCAAACCTTCGCGCCCTTCGGTGATATTCTGGTGCTTGTGGATGTGACCCAACGCCACGTAATCCCAACGCGGATCGGCAATGTCCGACGGCATGACTTCAATATCGCGCCCCAACATGATCCCGCGTTCGCTGCCAAACGACGCACCGTTGACGGTGAAATGTCCGGTGAGGATGCGCGGTAGATCATACTGCGCGGCTTCGGCGGCAAGGTTATTGAGGATCGCCGTGAGTTCACGCTGCAACAGGTGATCGGTTTCGGCAATCGTCAAGCCGCCTGTCTCCACTTCTTCGAGCAAGCGGGATCGAATCGGGTAGGGAGCAGCGCCCACCACCACTGATCCGCGCTTGGTTTCGATGACGTTAACGGCGTAATCATCGGCAAGCCACACGTTTGGCACGGCAAGCGTATCGTAAATTTCGATGCTCGACGCCTTAAGCGTGGTCGGCGGCAGGTCGTGATTGCCCACCAGCATCACGAGCGGCGCAAGCTGTGTGAGGTCACGCACACACCACGCAAATTCACGCTGATAAGTGGGATTCGGGTTGCGCGTCTTGAACGCATCCCCCGCGAAAATTGACAAATCGACTTCATTTTCGCGGGCGAAGTCGATCATCTCGTTCATACGGCGGATAAAATCCCGAACCCGACTGCTTAAGCCGGTTTCGGGATCGGTTCTGCCGTAGTTTTCCATGCCGATGTGAACATCAGCAAAATGCAAAACACGGATCGGCGTCATGGTTGGTTAAAAGAAACCCCCACGACGGCTGAAACGTTCCTCTTTGAAGGGTTCAGCTTCATTGTGATAGCCGTTGACTTCCCAGAATCCCGGCTGGTCAACGGGGCTAAATTCGAGCGCCCGCAGCCACTTGGCGCTTTTCCAGAAATAACGCTTGGGAACGAGCGTTCGCAGCGGGAAACCGTGATCCTTTTCGAGGTACTGCCCGTCAAACTTGTACGCCAGCATGACATCATCGTCCATCATCACATTGAGCGGGACGTTGGTTGTGTAGCCCCCGTCACAATGGGCGATCACATAACGCGCCGTCGGCTTGATGCCGAAAAGGTTGACGAAATCGCTAAAGCGAATGCCTTCCCACACGCTGTCAAATTTGCTCCAACGGGTAACACAGTGAATATCACAGGTTTGCGTGACGGTTGGCAATGCCTGAAACTCTTTCCAGTTCCAACGCATTTCTTTTTCTACTTCGCCAAACACGCGCAAATCCCAGGTTTCTTCATTGAAACGGGGGACGCCGCCGTAATGCAGCACGGGAAAATCGAGCGTGAGCGATTGACCGGGGGGCAGTCGCCCATCTTTACGCATCTGTTCTTCGAGTCTACGTCGTTTGAGTACGTTATCCAGCATTGTTATAAACCTCATCCACTCGCTGATAGATCGATTATAGCGTAGTCTGGTATACGGGGGGATTGTTACACACAGGGCTTTAACATACGAACCTCACCCCAAACCATGAAAAGACAGCCTCACCCCCTGCCCGACGTGAAAAGAAGCCTCACCCCCTGCCCCTCTCCCGAAAAGAGGAGAGGGGAGACAAGCAAAAGCAGATCGCCCTGCCTTATGGGGACGCGCATACCCGCGCTGATTGATCGGTGCTGGAAACGTCGAGCAGTTCGCCGCCGGAGCAGCCGCCCATTGCACTCGTCAGCCAATTCCCGACAGGCGGCGCGGAACAGGTCATTTGCGGGGTCGCCAGCGGATTCGCATTGTTGAGGTGGATCACGCTGCTGTTGATCATGTTGAGGGTGGTGCTGGCGTCGAGGTAGATGCCGCCGCCATTGCGGGTAGCCGTGTTGCTTTACCCCTCCACCACCTTGATCTCCTCCGCCGTCAGCCCGTAGAGCGCATACACCGCCGCGTCGATTTTGCGATCCGCCGCCGCAATTTGATACGCCAACGCTTGACGCTTATCGGTGAACAGCGGATCAAGTTCCCCCTGTTCGCGCTTGAGCGTGAGCATGGTTTCGACCAGACTCACGATCTCGTCATGCCGCGCTTTTTCGGCAGGATTCTCTAGGTTCGGGCGGTAGATTGGGATTTGCTCAATATACTGACGTTTCCAACGTAAAAACCCACCGCGAATTTGAAAACTGATTTTTGACACAAAAAACGTAACTAGTTTGGAATTTAAAAGTGCCAATAGGTATTTTGAATCACTACCTATAATAAAGGTAGTCATATCAGCATAAAAACCCTCTGTATCTAGCGCAAACTGACCATTTAATGCAATTTCAGATAATACTATTTTCGGCTTTTCAAACTCCTTGTAATAGGCAATAGGGT
>JBBQRJ010000583.1:0-2986 GCA_038214955.1 Aggregatilineales bacterium
AAGCGGCGACGCTCGGCTTTGGGCTGCACTTCCGGGTTGGCTTTGCGATTTTCTGACATGCTGTTTGTCCCTGTTCTCCGCCCTGCAATTCTATCCTAAACTTGGAGGGTGAAGTTGTTTCAGCCATTATGGCACACAGGGGTTTGAGCAATTTGATTTAAAGCGACCTTAAGGGAGAGCGTATGACTGATCTATCCACAACCCGGCTGCTTATCGTAGACACGGCAGGCATACAGGACTACATCTTCAACAGTAACCGACTGCGCGAGAATGTCGGGGCGTCGTATTTGGTGGCGGCAGTCACAGGTGAATGGGCGTTAGCGACTGTGCGTGAAATTGTGGCAGAGGCGCATAACATCGATCCTGATGGCAACCTCATTGACCGCCGCATTGAAGACGACAGTAATCTGCGCGTTGAAGTAATTTACGCGGGCGGCGGAAATTTCGCTGCTCTCTTTCGAGATGAGCCGACAGCGTTTAATTTTACGCGGGCGCTGTCGAAAAAAGTTTTAGAACTCGCGCCCGGACTAAGGGTTTTCATTCAGCATGAGCCTTATGAGTGGGGCAGCCCATTGGGTGAAGCGATCACAAGTTTGCTTCATGGTATGAGACTGCGCCGGGGAACAGCAGCCAACGTCGCGCCGCTGGCAGGGTTGGGCGTCACCGTCATGTGCGATTCGACGGCGCTGCCTGCTGTTGGACATTTCGCGGTTGGCGATGACGCTCCTCGTGCGATTTCGGCAGAGGTCGCGGCGAAAAACCAAATGGCAACGCCAAATGGTGGACAACCCAGCGCGGCAGATACCCGTTTACAGGAATCGCTTTTCATGGATGAGCGGTATGCATATCCTGTTGATTTTGATGATCTGGGACGCACACGCGGCGACAGCAGTTTTATCGCTGTTGTTCATGCCGATGGTGACGGAGTAGGTAACTACATTCAAGGTTTTGCCAAAGAAGGTGATCCCCGTACTTATATCCTCAAGATGCGTCAGTTCTCGCAAAATCTGCAAGCGGCGTCTCAAAAGGCGCTGCGTGGGACGATAGCGGGAGTCGTAAGCCGAATAAAGTGGGATAGTGAACGTAAAACATATGGGATAAGCCATCCTGATCCTAAAATCACTCTTCGCTTTGAACTGGTTGAGCGTGACGGTGTTACTTACTTGCCGATTCGTCCCATCGTGTTTGGCGGTGATGATGTCGCATTCGTCTGTGATGCGCGGCTTGGGTTGGCGCTAACTGTCGATTATGCGCGACGCTTTCAAGAAGAGACGAAAGCATTGGGTTTTGGTGAGAACGGGAGTGGTCTTAGCGCGTGTGCGGGCGTGGCAATGGTCAAAACACGCTATCCGTTTGCACGGGCGTATGCGCTGGCAGACGATTTGTGTGGTGAGGCGAAGAAATATCGAGAGCAGAAGCAGATCGCAGGGGGCTGTCTCCACTGGCATTTTGCCCTCGGTGGGGTGTATGGCGATTGGGATACGATCCGGGAGCGCGAATATACCGCGCAAACGGGCGATTCGCTGACTTTGCGTCCGGTGGCGTTAAACGGCGAAGGTTACGCATCGTGGGAATTTATCGAACGGCAGATCGCCCTTTTCCAAACAGGGGATTGGCTGGAACGGCGTAACAAAGCAAAAGCTCTACTTCCCACCAGACCATTGGTGATCCCGACTTATCAAGATTGGCTGGAACGGCGTAACAAAGCAAAAGCTCTACGGGATGCGCTGCGGGCGGGCGCAGAGGCAGAGCAGTGGTTTTATCGGCAGTATGAAATCAAACCGCCGAATAAATTTGGCTGGCAAAATAACGTTTGCATCCACTTTGATGCGCTTGAATTGATGGATATGATGATCCCATTGGAGGCTAAGTCGTGAAGTTTATACTGATGCTCACTTTATTGAGCGATACGACGTTTGCGCGTGGCGATGGTGTTTCCGGTGTGGTCGATGAAGAAATTGAATATGACTCCGCAACCGGGCTGCCCTATGTACGGGGTCGAACGTTGAAGGGGCTGCTGACCGAAGAATGCGCCAATTTGCTGTATGGACTAGAACGAGCGAATGCACCGGGACTAGCGCGTTTGCAAGCGGCGGCATCTCGGTTGTTCGGGGAAGCGGGCAGCGAACATGAGGGTGCAGGACTGCTGCATGTCGGTGCTGCGCTGCTCCCTGATGATGTACAACAAGCGGTCAGGGAACACATTCAAACAAGGGATCATCAGAAAAAACTCACCCCTGCGGAAGTGTTAGACGCTTACACCGTTATCCGCCGCCAGACTGCCAACGACTTAAGCGGCGCACCCGCGCTTGGTAGCCTGCGTTCGGCACGGGCTGTTATTCGCGGCACGGTCTTCAACGCAGTGTTGAGCTATAACGGTGCGGACGATGATAGGGACGCGGTAATGCTGTTGGCGGCGTGTGTGGTGGCTGTGCATCGGGCTGGAAGTACACGCAATCGAGGACGGGGGCGTTTAGCGGCATCCCTCCTAGCGGAAAGTGTCGATCTGGTAGATGCGCTCTCTTATTTTGAACGTATGGTGCGAGATCAATCATGAAAATACTCATTTATCGTATCGAACTACTGGAACCGACATTAGTCACCGCGCTTGAGGGTGATCCAAACAGCGCGGTTGCGTTTGATTATTTGCCCGGAAGTGTACTGCGTGGGGTGTTGATTGAGCGATTTATTCGCCAGCAGAGGAAGATTAATCCTCAGTTTGAACTGGATGCGGCTGAGGAAGTTACGCGCCGCGTGTTTTTTGAACCGACAACCCGCTACCTGAATGGTTATTTAGTTGAGCGAAACACGCGCTCCTTGCCGATCCCGCTTTCGTTTCAAAGCCCAAAACGCCAGAAATTTCCTGTTCGTGATCTTGTGTATGGCGCAGAGGATACGAATATTCTATGGAAGGGGCAGTCTGGATTTGGGGTGATCAACAGCGATACATTCACCTATGCCGCGCCGCGCCGTCAAATTACGGTGC
>JBBQRJ010000584.1:0-2930 GCA_038214955.1 Aggregatilineales bacterium
GTGCCGCTGCCCGTGAACGGTTATCACACCGTGCGTTTGGCGCTCGATCCGCCGTGTCCGATCAACACTGATCCCGCGCTGGCATGTCGCACGGTTGATCTTGCCGCACCGAACATCGAATTTACGCCAGCAGGTTATGGCGCGGGTGCTGATTTTGAACGCGGGATCACGCTGAATGAAAGTTATATCCGTCAAACACTGGAAATAGACGACTCACTTCCCGTGTGGCTGATCTGGAACTTCGCGCAAGCGCGAAACGAAAACGAAATCCGCTACGTGCATGTGATCGATGAGTCCGGCGCGTTGGTCGGTCAGCAAGATAACACGCTAGGCGTACAAGCGGCGGGATCAGCATGGGCGGAAGAAGTCATAATCAATTTTGAGAACATACTGCCACAGGGAGAATATCGCGTGGTTGTAGGTTGGTACACCTATCCCGCCATTGATCCGTTCTGTGTCCTTGATGGGTCGGACGTGTGTACTGATCAGAATGAAGTCTTGATCGGCACGTTCCGCGTGGAGTAGGGACGCGATAACTCGCGTCCCATATGTACGGCAAGTTAAGCCCACCCCACCCCCGACCCCTCCCCGAATTCAGGGAGGGGAGTCAGCAAAAGCGTCGTTTACAGCGGAGGATGAGTCGGAAATAGGCACTGACGGAGCGCGTTTGAGCCTCCTTTAGGAGGCTTTCTACCCCTTGCCGGATGCTTTAGCGTCCGGCAAATCGGCTTAACTTGCTGCACATGGGACGCGATAACTCGCGTCCGCCGCATTTGTTGGGAAAACGGACGCGCCGTTGCGCGTCCCTACAATGTAATGATGCCCTGTTTTCTCCCCTCCCTGAATTCGGGGAGGGGCAGGGGGTGGGGTCACAGTAAACCGTTAAATGCTTACTGTGAACTTTCTTCTACCCATGTCATAATAACGTCAACTTGAGATTACGCTCTATGTGAAGGGAACGAAGGATGGAAGGACAGAATCAAGGACGTACACTGCTTGCCGCCACCCTGTTGACTGCTGCGCTGCTGGTCGCCATGAGCCGCGCCGTCGAATCTGCGCCGTTCGGGGATTGGTGGCTTGCGATCCTGTTGTTTATACTCGGCGTCGGCGTCATCCTGATAGGTCGTTTCGGCTTGGGTTTGGGAGCGTCTGCCGCTGAATTTGACGCCGAACCGATTGGCGAAGTTGACCTCGCGCTGCTTCCCGTGGGCGGCGTGCGGACGTATCGCGTGAGCGAACACGCGCCCGATCATACGGCGGTGGTGGATGCGCCCGCCGTCAACACCATGTTTATCCGTCAAGACCGCGCTCTCGATCTGGATGAGGAAGAAGCGTCTAGCCCTGCTGTTATTGACTCCGGTTTAACCAAACCAGACGCCAGAATCAACCTAGAAGGGGGCGAAGGCACGCCGAGTCAGGGAATGCCCATCGAAAAAGGCACGGAAACGGGTACGCCCGCTGCAACGCCGGGATTCACAGCCCGCAATGAGTACAGCCCCGCCGAAGCCGCCGCGACTCAAGAGAAACCCGCCGAACCGCCCCCCGCCACTGCTGAAGTCGAAGTGACGCACGACGACCCGGTGAAAGAGTCGGTGGTCGAAAAGACTGCCGCGCCGCAGCAGTCCTACGAAACGGAGAATGCTGCGACACTGACGCCTGATGAAGTGAATCGCGTGGTCAACGATCAACCGTCGGAAACGGCGGAGAAAGCGACTGAAACCGCCTCTGAGGAAATCACGATACACGTCACCAACCCCGATTCACCTGTTGGCAGCGCCGACGACCTCGAAATCATCGAAGGCATTGGACCCAAGATCGCCGCCTCGCTGCGTGACGCGGGAATCGACTCGTTCCAAAAACTTGCGAACGCCTCAGAAGAGCAACTGCGTAAAATTCTTGCGACTGCCAGCGTTCGTTACCCCGGTACGACTCTGCCGTTCTGGGCGCATCAAGCCGCTTACGCCGCCCGTCAAGATTGGGAAGGCTTCAAGAAATACAACACGGATCGCAAATCCGCTGGAGATGATTAACCGTGAGTTTTCCTATTGGACGCGCCCTGTTGAGCATTCAGCAGACGCCTGTTTTGCTGCAAGCCCTTTTGCGCGATGTGGATCAAGCCCGCGCCAGCCAAGCCCGCGACGGTGAGGGCTGGAATGTGGTCGAAGTGCTGTGCCACCTCAACGATTACGAGCAAATTTTCAGCGAACGCATTCAAAGTGCCAGCGGTGAAAACCCGCCTTCGATGGCTGCCTATAATCCTGATGAAATGGCAGTTGAGAAGCGTTACGCAGAGCAATCATTGACGGCAACGTTGGAGCAGCTTCTAGCGCGGCGGCGTGCGCTGATCGCTTTCTTGAAGGGGTTAGCGCCCGAAGAATGGGAAGCCCGCGCCGGAATCCATCCCGCGCTTGGCAAGCTGACGATCACCGAACAGGTGTTGATCATTCCGCTGCACGACGTGAATCACATGGAGCAAATGATCCGTGCGCTCGGTTTAGGCGAAAAGTTTTAGGACTGAGAGAGGACGATTAATGTATCGTCCTTTTTAACTCACCTTACGTAGGGTGTCAGTTTGACCCCCACCCCGCTCGCTGCGCTCGCCTCCCTCCCCCGAATTCAGGGGAGGGGTCGGGGGTGGGGTCTATCCGAAACTCAGGTTACAGGTTTTAGGCTTTAGCCCGCGGGAAAGCCACGCCGTTTCAACGGCAGTGGATGAAAGCGTGATCGGCTTTAGCCAAAAACGCTGTAAATATCGGTCAATTGTGCTACAATATGAGAAATGCCAGTCGCGGCGCATCAACGCCCACTGGCTCTCCAACCGCGAGAGGTCAGAGCATGTCCAATTCTAGCACCTATCTTAAAACATTCAAATACCGCCTGTACCCGACGCCCGCACAGGAACGCCAGATGTTTCTCGTGCTGAATGTGTG
>JBBQRJ010000585.1:0-2904 GCA_038214955.1 Aggregatilineales bacterium
CGCGAACAGGCATATCGTAGGCGGTTACGTTGATCAGGACTCGAATTGTCCGGCGGCATTATGCGCGACGCGGATCGGTTCAGGAAGGCGATATTTCGGCGTGCAGCGCATGATCAATTCTATCGAGGTGGTGAGTTCTGCGAGATGACCCACCGAGATATACACGGATTTGACGCCTTTGCGCGTCCGCAGCACCACGCCGATCACATCGCCGCGATCCGTCAATTCGCTGTACGCGCCGCGCTCATCTGGCGGATCAATATACTTGCCCGTGAGATGCGTTTTGCCACAGCCAATCGTGGGTCTTTGCAGCCACAGCCCCATGTGTGAGGCAATCCCTATCCGTCGGGGATGCGCCCGTCCCATCCCATCGAAGATAAATACATCTGGCGTCGATTGTAATTTCTTAAACGCTTCTTCGAGGACGGGCCCTTCACGAAACGAGAGCAAACCGGGGATGTAAGGGAAGGGCGTCGGCATCGCCGCGAGGACAGTTTCGACGGGCTGCAAGTCGGGGAACGACAGCACCGCAATCGCCGCCTGTGAGTGATCGAGTCCGGTTTCAAAATGAGGCTTCACGCTCACGTCAACGCCAGCCACCAGTTTGATCGCGCTTAAATCCAGCGGACGCTGATACTCGATTTCGCCGCGCATTTTTTGCTGCAAGGCAATCGCCTCGCTTGGGGTAATGTTCCAATCGTGCAGGTGCGTGATGTGCATGGGCTTAAGGGAACACAGGTGTGAGATCAACAGGCTTGCCGAGTGCGGGAGACGTAAATACCCCTGTTTTGCCATACACGCCTAAGCGAACAAATCCGCTGTCGTCGCGTGTCCACACTTCGACCTGCTCGTGTTCGGGGTCAATCATCCAGTATTCGCGCACACCATGTTTCTCGTAGAGGTTGAACTTGTTGGTCTTGTCCCGCTTCATCGTACTAGGAGAAAAAATCTCCACGACTAGATCAGGTGCGCCTATGATCTTGCTTTCCCCAATAATCCCGTTATTTGCTTCTGAAATCCACATGATGTCAGGTTCAAGAATGTTGAATTCATCGAAATAAACATCCATTGGCGCTGTGATTACGAACCCATCAGGTTTCAAGTCGTCAATAACGCTTGCCGCTCTGAACGAAACTATTTGGTGTAAAGGGATAGGGCTTGCGCTCAAAATGATCTCTCCGTCGATGAGTTCCACAATGGGATAACCGGGCTGTTCGGGCAGCTCGAAAAACTCCTCTGCGGTGAGTCGGCTTTTCGTCACGTCCGCCATAGAATTAATTCCTCTTGGTCAAGCATGTGAATTTGATTATAGCAAATAGTCGGGGTTTAGATCACATTATTCTAGGGACGCGCAACGGCGCGTCTCGTGAAGTCCCCTATCCTTTTTTTGGTTTAGGACAGGACAGTTTTAATAAACGAGATGTGTTGAGGTTGCCGCCTGACCCTCAAAGGGTCAGGCTAGGGGAAGAAAGCCCCGTGAACGGGGCTAAACAGCCCTCTTTAGAGGGCTTACAGGCTTTTAGGGTAGGCGGAGGCTTTAGCCTCTGGTGGCAAAAACCACCCGTTTGTTAAATGTGTCCTGTCCTCAACTGAATTCGGGGTGGGGTCACCGCATAGGCTGGCGAATGATCGTGAGCCCCTTGTTCGGGTCGCCTTTGCGCGGATCGGTCAGGTAGATTTCGTGATGTTTGCCTGACCGTTCTTTCCCCTGTGCGGCGATATAGTCATGCAGTTTTTCGATGGTGGGTTCTTCGGCGTCATACGAGCCAATATGCATGATTTGCGCGGCTAACCCCTCGTGATAAGTGTCAAAGCGCATCAGGTCAAGCGCGGGCAGATTCTTCTTTTTCGCCACCTCCAACCTGATCGCCTCGAAGACTTCCGGCGTCACCGCGTCGGGCTGCATAATCATGATCGTCCAACTCCACGCATCTTTATCCCGCAGCGTGAACGTATTCATGTCGTCTGCCCACCACAAGCCCTCAAATTCCATCACCTTAAAGTTGATGCCCTGCGTTTTCTTGATGTGGTATTTGAGCGCATACGATACGCTGTACAACGCAGAAACTTTTTCCTCAAATGCGGGCGTGTTGGGGTTGCCGCTGCCATCGATCATCAGGAACGAGAATGACGGCACATCAACGCTTTCGGGCTGTTTGGCGGACGGTTTCAGGAACGCGGTGTATTCGGTTTTGAGCGTGGGCTGGTTCATGGTTTGCTCTCCATTTTGGACTATTAACCTCACCCCCTAGCCCCCTCTCCGAAAAAGGAGAGTGGGAACAAAGAGTCCTGTTTTGAAGCCCCTCTCCAAATAGAGAGGGATTTAGGGTGAGGCGATTGACTCTATTACACACCCTCCAGCAGATGGAGAGTCAAGATCGCGGGTTCAAATCACCAACATTGCGAGGCTAGTTTTGTCCATTCTCAGCGATTGGCAGATGAGGGGATTCCTATATACAATAGTTAAAGATCGTAACAATTAGGCTTATTGGCAAAAATCGCTCTATGGCAACTCAAGAAATTCGCGCTGCTATCCGGCGGGCTGAAAACCCTCCCTCTGACCCAAGTCGCAATCGCACGCTGCTCGTTTCCTTCTTACTGGTGATTCTGCTGGCGGTCATCTGGGAAGGCGCAAAAGCGTTCGGCGCGTCGGTAGGCTACAGCTTGAACATCGGCGGCACAGTGATTGATCTCACACTGTTGAACAACACACAGCTCCCGCATTTAGGCGATATTCTTGGCTCGTTTAGCGAACCCGCGCAGCGTAACGGCGCTCCGCTCTACCAGATGTTGATCGAGTCCGGCTTGTATACGCTGTGGGCGGCGCTGCGCGGGTTCATCATGGGTGGCATGATCGGTTTTACGCTGGCAGTCGTGTTCGCACATTCGTCACTGTTGCAGCGT
>JBBQRJ010000586.1:0-2899 GCA_038214955.1 Aggregatilineales bacterium
CGTCGGTCAACTTGTGACACGACCACTTTCATTAGCGCGACGATCAACAGCGTGATCGCCAGCGCCAGCACATCAGCCATGTTGACGGTTGTTGAAAACACGATGATGAACCATGCCGCGCCCAACACAGCAAGATACAGAATGATGTAGCGGGTGAGGTCGGGGCGATTGAAATGCAAACTGCGACCACTGACGAACATGACCACCGCGCCGATCACCAGACCGATGAGTAACCCATCAATCCCGCCAGTGAGCAAGCGGCGACCCACGTCAAAGCGCGTGCTTTCGGGTGTGAGCGGCGTAATCGCATTGTAGACCCCGTACAGCGTCATGCCCACGAGTGCGCCAAACTGCAAACTCATCCAGTCTACGCGCACGATGCGCCACACCAGCGACCCGAACACGATATAGATCAGCCCCGGTATGCCAACTGCCAGCGCACTAACGACAAGACCGCTCAACAGTTGGGCGTTGACCTGTGCGTCGTGCCGCCATACCAGTTCACGCAGCCCAAAAAACCCGCTCACAGCGAACACAGCCGCGATCATCAGTGTGATCACTTGTACGAGACGGTAGATCGGGCTGCGTCCGCTCACTTCCGCACGACCTCCCATGCCAGATGATTAATCTCTGGCAGAATCAGTTTTTCGAGTGCGACCTGTACCGCGTTGGGACTCCCCGGCATGGAAAAGACGAGCGTCTTTTTGTAGACACCCGCTGTCGCACGGCTCAACATGGCTGCCGCGCCCACTTCCTGAAAGCTCAACATACGGAATAGTTCGCCAAAACCGGGAAGGGTTTTCTCTAACATCCGGCTGATCACATCGTAGGTGGTATCACGCGGGCTGATGCCTGTGCCACCGTTGAACAGCACGATCCGCACGTCGGGCAGATCAACCAGTTCGTTGAGCGCCGCCGCCACTTGATCCGGCTCGTCCTTGATCAAGCGGTAGGCGGCGACAATATGACCGAGTTCGCTCATGCGCTGTTCGATGTACTGACGGTTAGCGTCTGTTTCTGGCGTGCGCGTATCGCTCACGGTGACGATGGCAATCGTTACGGGGTCATGCCCCGCCTTTTGACGGTGATCTGGTGCGCCCATGATTAGCTCCTTAGCGGTTAGCAATGAGTGGTTAGCTTTTAGAAGTCGATTGTTCAACGTTGAATCCATTGTCGGCATTTTTCTTGCTAATCGCTAATTGCTAACCGCTTATTGCCTTACGGAACAGTAAACGGTACTTGATACGGCTGCTGGACGAAATTCCCATCTAGCCCGACGACGACCAACTGCACAACATAGTTTCCCGGCTGTAGGCGGTCTGCGGGCAAAACTTCCAACTGACCGTTGACCACGCTGCTCGGATGCACTTCGCCCGATGTGACCCAATCGCTGCCAAACTGTCCGCCGCTCAGTTCAATTTTGTAGTATACGGCTTGATCAGCGCCGAATTGTGCTGTCCCGATGATCGGTGTACTACCCGATACCACTTGATCCGGAGACGGTGAACTGATGAACGCCGTAACCACTGTCGGGTTGCCCGACACCGAAAGCAGATCAGGCGTACAGGCAATCGTTGGCAAGTACGCAAGCCCCGCAGAACGGGCGTATTGTTCAGCGCGGGCGGCGTCATCGGGGAAGGGCGGCGGCGCAAGGAACAACTGCTCACGGGCGGCAGGGGCGCTCCCCTGTAATTCGACGGGTACTTGACAGTAGATCGGCGCGGGCGGCGGAATTTGTCCCGGCGCGACCTGAAACTGAATCAGGTTGGCGATGTCGGGCGGAAGTGGTGATACCAGCACGCGGTAAATATCTGGCTCGACTTCGCGCAGCCAGGGACCTGCTCCCGGCGGTTGATCGGGCGGGTAAGGCGCGGCTTGCGGGTATTCCAAGCCTTGACCGTTCCAACGAGCGGCGGGTGTTTCTAAGAACCATTCGTTAAGGCGCTGTCCGCAGTCCATTGCGGGGTCAACCAATGATCGAATGGCGCACATCGGCTGGAGTGAAATCCCCGGCGGCTGATCAAGGCGATCCGCTTGCAGCGATCCATCGACGCCAAATACATTCAACAGCGCATTATCGTTGTAAATCGACGTGATGATCTGATTCCAGATGGGCGCAGCACCCGTTAAACCGGTGGTGTTGATCATGGGTTCGCCGCGTGTATTGCCGACCCACACGCCTACAGCGACATTGCGCGTAAACCCGACTGTCCAGTTATCGCGGAAATTATCGGTTGTCCCTGTTTTCACCGATGAGCCAATGTTTCCGGTAAACAACGAACTCCCCGCGCCCATCGCGGGCTGACGCGCTTGCTCATCTGCCAGAATGTCACCGATGATGAACGCGATACGCGGATCAAGCACCTGCGTGCCGTAGCCTTCGCGGATTTGCGTTTGCCCGGTCAAATTCCCACGCGGACAGCCCTGTTCATACTGATAAATGATATTGTTGTCACGGTCAATGATGCACAAAATCGCGGTGGTAGGAACATACACTCCGCCGTTAGCGAACACCGCATAGGCACGGGTCAACTCTAGCAGGGTCATGTCACCGCCGCCAAGCGTGAGCGATATACCGTATAGACTCGCATCATCGCCCAAACTATCGACCCCGAAACGGCTCATTATTTCGAGCAACGACGGCACGCCGATGCTCCGCAGCGTTTGCAGCGCAGGGATGTTGTAACTGTTCGAGAGCGCAGTACGCATCCTCACGGGTCCATGAAAGGTACGGTCATAGTTAACTGGGTCGTAGTCGGGCAGCACCATCTGGGTATCCCAGATCACATTAGCGGGGGTCATGCCCTGTTCGATGGCGGCGGCATACGTGAACGGCTTCATGGTGCTGCCGGGTTGACGCGGCGAAATGGTCACATTCACGCGCCCATCAATGTTGTCG
>JBBQRJ010000587.1:0-2889 GCA_038214955.1 Aggregatilineales bacterium
GGACGCAGGTCAAAATGCCGAGCGAACCGACGATTATCACGTATGTGTTTCAGTTCTACGCGCCGACACCCACGCCGCCCCTGCTGGAAATCCGACAGGTGGAAGGGCGCAACACTGCGATCTACGAGGAATGGACGCAATCGCCCTTCAAGATCGCGGTTTATGACCCGGCGCGAATGCCCGCCGACTGGACTCAGGGCATGGTCATTTACCAGATTTTCCCGGATCGGTTTGCGAACGGCGATCCGTCCAATGATCACCTGATGAAAGGTGTGTACGGTCACGAACCGAAACTGCGCGAGTGGGGCGAACGTCCCGAACATCCCCCGCTAGGGCGCGATTTCTACGGCGGCGACCTGCGCGGCGTGATTCAGAAGTTGGACTACATCGCGGAATTGGGCATCGACTGCCTGTACTTCACGCCCATTTTCGACGCGCCCACCAATCACCGTTATGATGCGATGGACTACTTCAAGATCGATCCCATGCTCGGCACGCTGGATGATTTTCGTGAACTGCTGACCGAAGCGCACGCCCGCGATCTGAAAGTTGTGCTAGACGCCGTGTTCAACCACTGTTCGTCAGACAGCTTGTATTTCGACATCACGAACAAGTTTGGCGGCGGCGCGTATCACTCCAAAAATTCGCCTTACTACCGCTGGTTCGACTTTCAGGAACACCCGTCTAAATATCGCGGGTGGATTGGCTTGGGCTTTATGCCGGAATTTGTCGAATGCCCCGAAGTGGAAGAATTCTTCTGCGGCGCGGACGGCGTGACTGCTTACTGGCTGCGTGAAGGCATTGACGGCTGGCGCTGTGATGTGGCGTTCGACAACAGCGACGAATTCTGGCGGCGCTTTCGTAAAATAGTGGATAAGACGCGACCCGGCGCGTATACCGTCTCTGAATTATGGCTCGATTCAACGCACTATTTGTTAGGCGACACGTTCAACGCGACCATGAATTATCGCTTCGCATGGGCGGCGCGGGGATTTCTGGCAGAGGACAAACTGTCACCATCCCAGTTGGATGATCGCCTGATGACATGGATGCGCGATACGCCGCCGCCCGCGCTCAAAGCGCAGATGAATCAGGTCGATTCGCATGATACAGATCGCATTCTGTATGTGGCTAAAGGCGATCAGCGGCGCGTCAAGCAGGTGTTAGCGTTCCAGTTGAGCTACCCCGGCGCACCCATGATCTACTATGGTGGCGAGACGGGTTTAGAAGGCAATTACGCCGAAGATGGGCGGCGCTGTATGCCCTGGGACAATCTCGATCACGCGCTGATCGGCTACTTCAAGCACGCGATCAGCACGCGGCGCGACTTGCACGCTTTGCGTTATGGCGATGTGACCACGCTCGTGATTGATGATGCACAATGCCTGTACGCTTTCGCCCGTTCGTATCAAGGTGAGACGGTTTACTGTGCATTCAACGCCAGCGATCAAGCGGTTGATCTGGCGCTCATTGTAGGCGGCGGCACATGGAGCGATATGCTCAACGATAACTTTTGTACCGTGAGCGGGGATCAACTGACAGCACAAATCCCTCCGCGTAGTTGTGCGTGGTTTGCAAAAGCCTAAAGAAAAGACTCAACGCAAAGTAGGGACGTGCAACGGCGCGTCCGTTTTCTGTGTCAAATATGGCGGACGCCCCGTTGGGCGTCCCTACAATACAAGGTTTTTACTTATGCGAACGATACTCCCGTTTAACGATCAATGGTTATACGCGCCTGAGCCACTCGACACGCGCACACCCGACTCACGTTTTCAGCTTGTGACGCTGCCGCATACGAATGTCACGCTGCCGTATCACAACTTTGACCACACCGAATACGGTTTCATCTCGACCTACCGCAAGCGATTCACGATGCCCGAACCCGTCAAAGGGCGGTGCGTGTTCATCGAGTTTGACGGCGCGATGATTGCCAGCACGGTCACAGTGAACGGCACGACGTTGGGGAGCAACGAGGGCGGCTATACCCCGTTCTGGTTCGACCTGACCGATCACCTACAAGGCGGGGAAAACCTGCTGCAAGTCGAACTCGATTCAACGGAACGCCCCGATATTCCCCCGAACGGTTATGTGGTCGATTACCTGATGTTCGGCGGCATTTACCGTGATGTGCGGCTGGTCATTGTCGATAATGTGCATGTGGACGATGTGTTTGTCCGCACTCATAACATACTGACTGCGCCTAAAGTGAGCGCGGATATTGCGCTGCGGAATGTCAACCGTTTTGCCCGCACCGTGACCGTTCGCGCCTCAGTGTATGAATATCTACAACGTAGTCAACCGATTTCCAGCGCGAAAGAGATCAACGCGATTGTGCCGTTGGACAGCGCACTGAACATCACGATCCAGTTTGACGACTTGCCCGATATTGACCTTTGGACGCTGGATAACCCTAAGTTGTACACGCTCGAAATTGAGGTCTATGCGGACTCCGAATTGGTTGACACCTACAGCGCCCGTTTCGGCTTTCGTGAGGCGATTTTCAAGGATGACGGATTTTATCTCAACGGCGAACGGGTGAAGCTGATCGGCTTGAATCGTCACCAGACTTTCCCGTATATCGGTGCGGCTGCGCCCGCACGATTGCAACGCCGTGACGCGGAAATCCTCAAGGACGAATTAGGCGTGAACATCGTCCGCACATCGCACTATCCACAGTCGCCGCATTTTCTGGATCGCTGTGATGAGATCGGTTTGCTGGTCATGGAAGAAATTCCGGGCTGGCAGTTTATCGGGGATGAAGATTGGAAAGGCGTCAGTCTGCGCGATGTGCAGTCGATGATCGAGCGAGATCGCAATCACCCGTCGATTGTGCTGTGGGGCGTTCGCATCAACGAGTCGTGGGATGATGAAGCGTTCTACACAGCAACA
>JBBQRJ010000588.1:0-2885 GCA_038214955.1 Aggregatilineales bacterium
GTGATGAAATGAATTTTACATGCTGTATAAATTAATTTAGCTTCGGTAAACATTTTGTCTAACACCCGGTTACGGGTTATTCTGCACCTTCTTTTGAGAGAAAGAGACGGTTTGATCAACTCAATTCTGTTTTCTATCGTCATACCTAATTGGAATGGATCACGCTTTTTACCCGTGTGTTTAGAGTCGCTCCGTAGGCAAACCTACGCGCCGATTGAAGTGATCATCGTGGACAACGCCTCTAGCGACGGATCGCAAGACTTGATCAAGCGTGAGTATGCATGGGTCAAACTGATCGAACTGCCCACGAATACAGGCTTTACAGGCGCGTGCAACGCGGGGATGCAAGCAGCGAGGGGCGATATTGTGTCGCTGCTCAATAATGACACCGAAGTGGATACCAACTGGGCGGCGGCGGTGCTTGATGCTTTTGCGCGTCACCCCGAAGTGGGCAGCGTTGCCAGCAAAATGCTGTTGTTCGATAAACGTGATCACCTTCACACGGCGGGCGACTATTTCACGATTGACGGGCGGGCAGGGAATCGCGGCGTGTGGCAAAAAGATGTCGGGCAGTATGAGCGTGAAGAAATTGTCTTTAGCGCGTGCGGGGGATCGTCTGCTTACCGCCGCGTCATGCTCGACCAGATCGGCTTGCTGGACAACGATTTCTTCTTCTCCGGCGAAGATGTTGATCTCGGTTGGCGCGTCAATTTGAGCGGGTGGCGCTGTCTTTACACACCCGCTGCAATCGTGTACCATCATTTGTCGGCAACCGGCGGCGGCGTGACCGCCAGTTTTTATGACGGACGAAACCTGATATTCATCCTCGTGAAGAACCTACCAGCGGCGTTGTGGCGCAAATACGGCGGGCTGATTTTGCGGGCGCAGGGGCGTCAAGCAGGGGCGGCGATTCGTGCGTGGCGCGGCAAAGAAGCGCGGGCAAAACTGCGCGGAATGCTCGCCGGAATAGCCGCCCTGCCTCGAATGCTCAAAAAGCGCCGTGAAGTTCAGGCGATGCGCCGTATTTCTATCGAAGCCCTAGAAACGCTGTTGTCTCACGAGGGTTATTAAAATGCGCGTCAATCGCGCTCACGGAGAACAAGTTTTGACCCCTGAAAAGCGCCCCTTGCTGTCGATTATCATGCCAGCACACAATGAGGAACGCCGTCTTCCACCGAGTCTGGCAAAAATTGACGCTTTTCTCGCTGCTCAACCCTATGACGCAGAAGTGATTGTGGTTGAGAACGGCAGCCATGATCGCACGATTGAAGTCACACAGGCATTCGCGGCGACTCACCCTTACGTCAAACTGATGATCGTGCAAACACGCGGCAAAGGGCTGGCAGTCAAGGCGGGGATGCTGGCGGCAGCGGGCGACTATCGCTTCATCTGCGATGTCGATTTGTCCATGCCGATTGAAGAAGTGGTCAAGTTTTTACCGCCCTACAGTGATGGCTATGACATCAGCATTGGCACGCGGGAAGGCAAGGGCGCTCATCGCATTGATGAGCCAGAATATCGCCATTTCATCGGGCGGGCGAACAACCTGATCATCAAACTCACAGCGGTTCGCGGGTTTGAGGATACCCAATGCGGCTTCAAGATGTTTAACCGTCGTGCTGCCGAAGACCTGTTTGGTGTGCAGCAAATGACGGGCATTGGTTTCGACATCGAAATTCTGTTCATTGCCAAGCGGCGCGGCTACAAAATCCGCGAAGTGCCGATTACATGGTATTTCAACGACGACAGCCGAATGCGTCTGTTTCAGGACTCGCTCAAACTGTTGCGCGAAATATGGGAGATTCAGCGCAATTGGCGTGCTGGTGTTTATTCTGTTCCTAAGCCCCAACCTCAAGCCCACCCCGCACATAAATGACCCGAACTGCCAGCCTCACCTACGAACATGACTTATGGGCGCAGGGCTACCGTGTGATCGTCGGCATAGACGAGGCGGGGCGCGGCGCATGGGCGGGACCCGTCTCGGCAGGCGCGGTCTGTTTGCCGCTTGAACGTACCGATTTGCCACAGCTTTTAGAAGGTGTTTACGACAGCAAGCAGATCACCGCACGGGCGCGGGGGAATCTGGTCAGTCACATTCAGGCGGCGGCGCGGGCATGGGGCGTGGGCAGAGCCGAAGCGCACGAAATCGACTCGCTTGGCATCGTTCCGGCGACCTGTCTGGCAATGCAGCGGGCGCTTGAAATCGTCATGCTATCGGTTTCGCCTGACTTTCTCCTGCTCGATTCAATCCGCTGGAAAAACCTCACCCTGCCACATACGGCGCTCATCAAAGGCGACAGCCTGTCGTTGAGCATTGCCGCCGCCAGCGTCCTCGCCAAAGTGGAGCGAGATCGCTGGATGGTCGAATACGATCAGCACTACCCCGATTACGGTTTTGCCATGCATAAAGGCTACGGTGTGGCGAAACATCACGCGGCGATCCGTGAATTCGGCACGACACCCCTCCACCGCATGAGCTTTTCCCCCATGCGACAGCAGGCGCTATTTTGAAACTCGCGCTTGTCCACGATTGGCTGAATCAGCGCGGCGGGGCGGAAGATGTGTTAGAGGCACTGGTTGATATGTTCCCCGCCAGCCCGATCTACACCAGCATCTATGCGCCGGACATGATGCCGGAACGCTACAAAGCATGGGATATTCGCACCCTGTGGATCGATAAATTGCCGGGAATCTACACCCATCACCAGCCCTATTTGCCCGTCTATCCGCTGGCGTGGGGCGGTCTCCACCTCACAGGCTATGACGTGATCTTGAGCAACAAAAGCGGCTTTTGTCACGGTGTGCGCCACGACTCGATTCATATTTGCTACTGCCTTGCGCCGACTCGTTACGTGTGGCAGTTAGACGCCTACATTCAGCGCGAG
>JBBQRJ010000589.1:0-2877 GCA_038214955.1 Aggregatilineales bacterium
GTCAATATGAACCTCGCCCCTGTGACCGATCTCGAAACCTACCGTGATAATCCTATCATCGCCCGCCGTTCGTTTGGCAGTGATCCGCAGATGGTAGGGGAAACAGTCTCTGCGTATATTCAGGGATCGCAATCGCTGAACGTGCTATCGACAGTAAAACACTTTCCCGGTCACGGTGATACCCGCGAGGACTCGCATGGAACTCTGCCCGTGCTTGACCTTTCGCGCGAACGCTTGGAAACCGTTGAACTTGTGCCGTTCCAACAGGCAATTGACGCGGGAGTCGCGGCGGTCATGGTCGCACACATCGACTATACCGCGCTCGATTCCGTGCCGAATCTGCCCGCGTCTCTGTCATCCGATATTGTGACCGGACTCCTGCGTAATGACATGGGCTTTGACGGCTTGATCATGACCGACGCAATGGACATGAACGCCGTTGACCTCTATTACAACTTCTACGATGCCGTAGTCATGGCGATCAATGCGGGGGTTGATGTCGTCTCGATGGGTCCAGGAATTGGTTTGCCTGTCGTGGAAGCGGCGATTCAGCGCGTCGTTGATGAAGTGAACGCAGGAAACATCCTCGAAAGCCGCCTTGATGAGTCAATTGAGCGTATTCTGGCGACAAAAGAACGTTTCGGTGTGATGAACTGGCAACCGCTTGACCCCGCTACCGTCGGGAATCGCATGAATATCGCCGCGCATACAGATTTGTTTGCACGGTTGTATCAAGCGGGCGCGACAGTCGCTTATGATCGTAACGATCTCGTACCTGTTCCACCGGATCAGAGTGTCGCAGTCGTGTTTTTAGCGACACGCTATCAAATTCAGCAGGAATGTGCGCTTTATCGCAGTAATATTCGTTGGGTCGGGGTTGCAGATAACCCGACGCAAGAGCAAATCGGGTGGGCGGTGGGCGCGGCGGCGCTCTCTGACATCGTGATCGTGTTCACACAGGATGCTATCCGCAACATCGAGCAGCAGGCATTGGTTAATGCGCTGCCACCCGAAAAGACGGTTGCCGTCGCGTTGTGGTCGCCTTACGACTGGCAAACTTTTCCACAGGTTTCTGCGTATATGTTGACGTATACACCTGCTCGTCCGGCAGTGCCGCCTGTATGTGCTATTTTGTTTGGCGCACAAATCGCTACCGGACGATTGTCGGTCACGCTTGCGCCCGAACTGCTTGCAGGGAGTCACGACGACTAATCCGATTCGCTTTTGGGGTTGTCCCAAAACACATTTCACGCTACCTTATACTCGCTAAACAAACGACGATAGGACTTGTCTACTCATGGGAACGCTCAACCCCGATCTCTTGTCTAAAGACCTCAATGAGGTCATGAATGACGCCGTTGCGCTCAAAGATCAGTACAAGAAAACAGTTCTAATGCCAGAACTGATCCTCTTGGCGCTGGTTCGGCGCAAAGAGACGGCGGCGGCGCGGCTTTTGGAAACGTTCAAGAGTGGGCGCGGGGCTGACCTCGATAAGCTGGATCGCCAAACGGTGTTAGCCATTGAAAGCCGCCGTGATCCGAACGGTAATCTCGATTATGTGGCGAAGGGCAACCGTACAACGTCGCTCTCCCGCCAGACGATCATTTTGATTGACGATGCGTTGAGCCTCGCCAACTCGCAAGATCAAATGCGTGTGGATACCGATCACATGCTGGCTGTCATGGCAGAAGGCACAATCAGCACGAGCGGGTTGCTCCGTCAGCACGGGATTACGCCCAAAGCCATCGCTGATGTGCTGTCGGATAGTTCGCAGATCATTCGCACGGATGGCACGACCAAAGATTACGTCGCCGGGGCGAAAAGCGGCAAGCTGCGTGCGGTTTACTTCCGCGAAAATTTGTTGCGTGACCTCAATAACATTTTGTCACAGTCGGTCAACCGCCACGTGATCTTGATCGGTCCCGATGGCGTGGGCAAACGAACGCTGGCATACAGCCTCGCGCTGCTCATGTCCGAAGGCAAGGGACCCAAGAACCTTAAAAACCTCGTGCAGGTGGATGAAACCGCCCTGTTGGACAGCGATCAGAAGGCGATTCGAGCCGGGCTGAGCCAAGCGGCGGGCGGCATTTTGTTCATCCCGCACATTCACCGCTTCTTCGGCGGACCCATCAAAGCAGAGTTCGCTAAGGCGACTCCGATGATCCAGAAGGCGTTTCTCGCTAACGATCCGGTGATTATCGGCACGACGACTGAACAGGAATACGCGCAGCGTCTTGTAGGGGTCAGCGCACTGTTTGAACACACGCAAATTTTGCGCGTGTCTGAACCTACCGTTGAAGAAACGATTGAAATCCTTAAGGTGATGAAGCCGCACATCGAGGCAGATTACAGCCTGAAAGTCATGGATGACGCATTGGTGCTCACGGCGCGGCTTTCCAAGCGTTATATGACTAGCAACCCTCATCCGCGCAGCGCAGAACAACTGCTGCACCGTGCGGCTGCGATGGTCACAATGAGCCGGAATCAGGTCGCGGCGAAGTCAGAAGCGGTGGATATGTTTACGCTCGATGCCGAAGATGTCACGCTGGCAGCCAGCCAGATGACCGGAATCCCCGTCAACAAACTGGGTCAAGATGAGCGTGCGCGTTATGCCAGCATGGTCGAACACTTGAAAGAACGCTTGATCGGGCAAGATCAAGCAGTATTGGCGGTCAGTCGTGCCATCAAGACAGCGCGTGTCGGCTTGAAAGACCCTAAACGACCCATTGGCGCGTTCCTGTTTTTGGGTCCTACGGGTGTCGGTAAAACTGAACTGGCACGGGCGCTGGCAGAATTCATGTTCGGCAATGAAGATGCTATGCTGCCGCTGGATATGTCTGAATTCAAAGACGAAGCCAGCCTCAACCGCTTGATCGG
>JBBQRJ010000590.1:0-2842 GCA_038214955.1 Aggregatilineales bacterium
GATCATTCGTCATATGAAATTCTTGAGCGAATTTTACATTCCAACTATCCGACAAAGTATCGCCAATCAATGGGTGATCCGCGTACAGTTTTTCGGCAATCGCGTATTCGCGTTCGCTTTGAAACTCCATCACGCTCAAGCTGTCGGGGCTAAAACGTTTCAGCGACTCGCGCTTGACGTAAATCAGGTTAGCGCGGTTTTCCAGAAAGGCGGGCAAATCATCCGGCTTGACCGCTACACGCGGGTTAAAGCGGAACGCCGCCCAGAAACCGTCGGTTTGCGTCCCTTTGTGCGCCGCAAGTAAGCAAAATTTGAAGGCATGATGCACACCGGGAAAGAAACCTCGTTCGTTGCTGAAACTGTAAATATATTGAATGCCCCCCTGTTCCAGCAGCATTTGCCGTAGGTCTTTCGTGCCTAAATCGGTGTAAATGCCCGATGGCACAAGGTAGCCCATGCGCCCGCCGTCACGCAGTAAGCTGTACATGCGCTCTAAAAACAGCTTGTGCGTGGCGGTATCCCCGCGCCCCTGAAAACGGTAAACGGACTCCCGATGGCGCACATAAGCAGCGGTCTGTTCAATATTAACATTCTGCGCGGTGTAATCGACGCGGCGAACCGGATCAATCGTGTCCAGTTCCGCGATGCGCTTGTCGGCGTCCGTCCGGTTGAGTCGGCTTTCGATCAACGGGTCAAACTGGGCGTAATACTCGCGCAAGTCCGGCTTGACGATCTCCCAGGGGGGATTGCCCACGATCACCGTAAAACCGCCGTCGGCTTTAAGCAAACCATCGGCGTTGTAAAAGACTTCGGGAAATTCTAGCCCCCAATGGAACGGGCGCACCCGCGTCAAATCGGTGAAATGCGCGGCAAGGTGAAGGTTGAGCGCGTCCCGAATTTGCGCCGTCAGCGCCTCTAAATCGCGGATAATCTGGTCATGTTCTGCCCCGTGCGACGTGCTGATCAAGCGGGCGCGTAAGTCCAAGACGCGGGCAAGGTCGGCGGCGTGGGCGGTCATGCGCGGGTCGTCTGCCCGCAAACCGATCAAGCTGTTGCCCACTTTCACATTCTGGTTGAGGATCAACGGCAGCAGCTTATTCGTGCTGCGTCCTTCCATGCCGCGCATCATCAAATTGACGACGGCAATTTCGGCGGCTTGTGGGTCAAGGTCAACGCCGTAGAGGTGATGCTCAAGGATCAACTGGGGAAACTCACGGATTCGCAGTTCTTCGGCACGCAGTGCCGCCGTCCGCAAATGGAGTTCAAGGTCATCGGTCACGCCTTCCGCCGCCAGCGTATCAACCTTGCGCTTGATCTCGTTGGTCAGCCGTTCCTGTTCGACACGGTAGAAGTCTGCCAGCACTTGATAAGCGTAGATCAAGAACGAACCCGAACCGCAAGCACTGTCGAGAACGCGCAGCCCGCGCAGTTCAGCCGATGTTTTGCGCGTTTCGCCCTGCACAGGTTCACCGTCGGGCTTGCCGTTCGCCGTGCCATACAAATAGCGCCCCAAACTGTGATCGACGATGTAGCGCACGATCACCTGTGGGGTGTAGTAACTGCCCTGTTTTTTGCGCGTCTCGAAGTTGTCGCGGGTGGCGACCTTGCCGTCAATCACCGTCAGCGTCTTGCCTAAATACTGCTCGTAGGTGTTGCCCAGAATATCGGCGGGCATGGCGCGGTAGCGGGCTTCATACAGCTTGGCGACCAGCGGCAACAGTATCACATCGCTAAACGAGGCACGGTCTGTCACCCCTTCGCTGAACAGCGCCGAATTGTGCAGCGCATCGAAACGGCGAAAGAAGCGGTCTAAATGCTCGTCCATCGTAAAGGTGTAGCGGTTGGTTTTCACCTGCTCGTAAATGCCTTGCAGGGTGTTTGGCGCAATGACAAGGTGGTCTTCGGCAAACCGGATGATCACCAGACGGTCAAGAAAACGCTGCACTACTTCGCGCAGCAGGGGCAGGTCAACCCGCCCATCGGTGCCGATCACCCAGGGGTTCACATCGCGCCGCGCCAGCACATCAGCCGCAAGATTTTGACGCTCTTTGTTGATGAAGTCGAGATACTCGTTGTCTACATCGGGCGCGATGTGCTGGTTGATCATGCGCTCAAGGCTGCCGCCCACCACCTGGGGGTATGCCAACTGCCAGAGCAGATCGAATTGTTCGAGATACGCGCCGGGGTCTTCAAAAGACAGCACCAACGAGTCACGGCGAGCATTGAACAAGCGGAAGCGCTCAAAATTCGTGAGAATCGCCCACGTACCATTATTCTCAAAGGCGTAGTTGATCGCCTGTTGTTCTTCTTTCGTGCGATCCGTCGCCATGCCTTCAATCACCACCTGATTCGGAGTGATCACCCGGCGGGTCGTTTTTTGGAGGCGTCCAAGACGCTCAATTCTGCCGAATCTTTTCGCCTCTAAGTAAATGACTCCGCCAGTTTCCGGGATCAACGCAATGTCGGGGCGTCGTCCGGCGACGACGACGAGTTCATATTTCAAATCCTTGGGCTGCCAGCCCAGAACTTCTTTCAACAACGGATTAATGAAGCGGTGGACAACATCCTCTTCGCTCAGGTCAGCTTTATAGTCAAAGCCCTGTTTCGCCACGAGATCATAATACTCGTTGACCAGTTCTTGCAGCCGCCGCTTTGCTTGCACCTCTATAATCGAAGTCGCCATCAATATCCTCTATTACAGGCTCACCTTACGCAGATCGTTATTTCTGACCCCACCCCCGACCCCTCCCCGAATTCGAGGAGGGGAGCAAGCACACTCCTGTTTGCGCCCTCCCCTGAATTCGGGGGAGGGAGGCGAGCGCAGCGAGCGGGGTGGGGGTCA
>JBBQRJ010000591.1:0-2841 GCA_038214955.1 Aggregatilineales bacterium
TTTTGATCTCCATTCCGATTCTGGTGTTGTTCTTCGCCTTCCAGCGTTGGATCGTCGGTGGTCTGGCGATTGGTGGCGTGAAGGGTTAGTTTGAATGAGGGGCGCATCACTGTGCGCCCCTCAACTTAAGGCAGCGACGGCGACGTAAGCTCCTCAATCACCGGATTACCTAACAGAACACAGGTTTCTGAGCCGCCTTCGGTGCGGATTTCGGTCATAGGCGCATCAGGATTGAAATAGTTATAGGTGGTCATCGACATATTTTCGATGAGCGGCGCCGATTCGTAAAATTCCAGATAGATCGGATTGTGCAGTGCCACCACGAGGACGTAATCTCCGCCCGGAGAAAAGACGACTGCCGCATCGCCGTGCGTATCCTCAATCCAGCCGTGCTTGTGGGCAACCCGCACTGACGCGGGAACACCCATCTCAATGAACGACCCGATACGATTATAGGTCATCAAATTGAGCATTTGCCCGCATTCTACCTGTGAGAATGCGCCCTCAAAGTTATCGATCAGCAAGCCGCCTTCGCCCGCCGCACATTGATACATATTGTTGAGCAGCGTCCCGACTTCCGAAACCGTGATCTGATTGAACGGATCAGGATCGGCGCTCACTTGATCGGCGCTCGTGCGTTCTGATCGGGGCGCTTGCGGTGTGATAAACGGATCGTTGGAGAAGGGCGTATAGATAAATGTGTCGTTAAAACCCATCTGGTCAAGGAAACTGCTGACCTGTTCCGCGCCTGAATACGGGTTGCCTTCGCCTACAGCCGATAGAATTTCGTTAGTCGAGATGTTTTCGCTGCAAATCATGGCTTCTGCCAGCATGTTGGCGTCTGCGTCGTTCGGCGGCATATCGATCATGCTGTAGTAGGTTGCCAGAATAGCGATTTTGTTCACGCTCATGCCGCTAAAGGCGATCTCATCACCAATGGACATGGCTTCGCCTGTTTGCAAATCCATGACGAACACCGAACCGAGGCGGCTTGTCTGCGGGTCAAAGCCCGCGTCCAGTATTTGCCCCCACAAGTTCGCGCCAAGCGCACGAAATTCAGGACTCAGCGGCACATCGCCAAACGCAGCGGAATCAACTGCTGATGGCGTAGGCGTGAGCGTAGGATAGCCAAACCTAAGCTGACTGATCGACGGCAGCGAGTACACGTCCCCCTGAATTTCGAGCAGATCAATGGCGACCCACGCATAGCCTGTGGGGGAGGCATCGTAGCGAATTTGTACCCAAGGGAGTTGGGTATGCCATGCGGTGATCTCGTAGGTATCTCCCGCTCGCCCGACCCCAAGCCGCTCATATTCTGTACCGGGCGCATAGCGAATGTTGATTTCGTTCATGACCGTGCCTCTGACGGCTGCGGCAAGTGTCGGAGCGGGAGAAACTACTGCGCTAGGTGTGCCGGTTGGCAGATTGGGCGCACTCGTCACGGCGGGCTGAGTCGAAATAGCAGCAGGGTCTATCTCTAGCTGAGAGTATGGCACGTTGTTCACATTGCCTTGCACCGTCACTAAGTCGCTGAATACCCACCCAATCGGTTGTGAATTTGAGGGGTTGCCGAGCAGCAGCCAGGGGTAAAATTCACTTCGCCCGATCACTGGATAGCGTGTACCCGCCGTAATTTGACCGAGTAGTCCCGCGTTCACATCAGTGGTTGTGCGTAAATTGGCAAGCTGGATGGCTTCGGCGGTCACACCCGTTTGTGCGCTAACGCCAAAAGCGATCACCAGTACGAAAAAGATCATGGGGAGTTTCAATTTCAAGGTCAACCGTCCTAAAACGTCTTTTGACAATACAGCACCGCGATTATAGCACTAACACGCGGAGCAAAATCAGCCTTGACATGAGGGGCGGCTCTGCTAGAATTTAACCTATTGCCGAACTGGCGGAATTGGCAGACGCGCTACGTTCAGGGCGTAGTTCTGGAAACGGAGTGTGGGTTCGACTCCCACGTTCGGCACTAAGACCCCGATCATTTGATCGGGGTCTTTCCGTTTGTGGCACTTTGCTATCGGTTTTCCTGCTCTGTGATATTTTGCTATAATGGACGTATGGCAGAGAAACGAATCCCCACTGAAAAGAAGAAACGCGGCAGTCAAATCTCTGGCGTTCAGGTGATGTTCGCTGCGATCCTGTCCATTGGTTTGATTCTGGCGATCAACTTTAGCACCCGTATCAGCGCGGGTCAGCCGCTTCAAGCAGCCTATAACCGCGTTCAGGATGAAATCGAACAGCTTCAAGCGGAACAGGTTGATCTCACCGCCTTGCGCGATTATGTGCGTAGTGACGCTTACGTCGAACGGTGGGCGCGTGACGATGGCAAGATGATCCGACCCGGCGAACTGCTGATCATCCCTGTACCATCGGGGCGAAGTTTAGAGCCGACGCCCGACGCTCAGGTGAGTATCGGGGATGTGCGTACTACGCCTAACGATCCGCAGTCGTGGATGTTATGGTGGCAGTTGTTCTTCGACAGCCCACCGCCCGATTTTTAGTTGGGTGGCTGTGTCCCCGGCAGCCCGGTAATGAGCGCCACGACCCCATTGACATCAAACTTTTGACCCGCTTCGGCGTGCGCCACTTTCACCACCCCGATAGCAATATTTTCGCCGTCTGGCGTGGTGACGCTGCTTGTCACCGCCCCAACTTCGCGTCCTTCATAGGACAGCGCGGCTGGCGCATTCGTGGGAGCATCTAGTCGCAGCAAGACAATCGTTTTTGCCAACTTCCCCCGGCTTTCCATGCGGGCTATGATTTCTTGCCCCGTATAGCAGCCCTTCTTAAAACTGACTTCATCCCATAAACCGAGTTCAAGCGGAATATAATCCG
>JBBQRJ010000592.1:0-2839 GCA_038214955.1 Aggregatilineales bacterium
ATTGGAGCGGGTTGAAGATAAGGTTGAGGTTTAGGTCTGTTGTTCATAATGACCATTGTATAATCACGCTGTAGATTAGACGTAAGAAATAGACAATTTGTACCCAACGCTTGCCCTACGCTGATGGGGTTTTCTCTCAAAAACGCCTACAAATTCTTAGAAGCCATTTGAGAAGTTCAATTTTATCTGGATATGCTGACCCCACCCCCGACCCCTCCCCGAATTCAGGGAGGGGAGCAAGCAAAAACAAACGACTTGGGAATACAGAGACACTTTTCAAACGGTCTCTTAAAGACTCACCTTACGCAGATCGTTATTTCTGACCCCACCCCCGACCCCTCCCCGAATTCAGGGAGGGGAGCAAGCAAAAACAAACGACTTGGGAATACAGAGACACTTTTCAAACGGTCTCTTAAAGATTAAGCCTCTTGCGAAATAGCGTGCGACCCATTAAGATTCATAACGAATTTTAAATGCGGCTTAAATTATGAGGAGTCGCCGGTTGAACGAAACGCGGACATACCGTGTCGAAGTCTGGTCACGCAGAGGTGATGCTTTGCGCGATCCCAGAGTTCAAACCGCTCACCAATTGGGAATTTCCTCGGTAGTCGGATGTGAGATCGTCCGGCTATTTTTTTTGTATGGCGGGCTGACAGGCGATGAACTAACGCGGTTGGCGGCTGAACTCCTTGCTGATCCGGTGACGGAACAATTCATCATCGACAGCGATGTCCCCCACGAATTCGATCACAGTTTAGAAGTGACTCTACTGCCCGGTGTGACTGATCCGGCGGCGGAAAACCTGATCCGGGCGGCGCACATGCTCGGTGTGGCGGCGCTTGAACAGGCTGCGACGGGCGAACGCTATTTGCTCAGGGGCGATCTTTCGCGTCGTGACCTCGAAACGCTGGCGGGGAAAGTCTTTTCTAACCCTGTGATTCAGCGGTACGAAATCGACGCGCAGATCACCGCGCCGTTTGTGCCGTACAAGCAGGGTGACGGGTTGGTCGAAACGATCCCTGTACGCCATGCGGACGATGCCCACCTGAAAGCGATCAGCGTGGAGCGGCGGTTGTCGCTTGACCTCAACGAAATGCGGGCGCTGCAAACGTATTTCAGCGATGAGGGACGCGATCCTACCGACGTTGAGCTAGAGATGGTCGCGCAGACGTGGAGCGAACATTGTGTTCACAAGACGTTTAAGGCGCTCATCGACTACACCGACGCGGACGGCAACAGCACACAGATTGACGGTTTACTGAAAACGTACATCCGTGCCGCCACTGAAAAAGTGGATAGGGAGTGGGTACGTTCGGCATTCGTGGATAACGCGGGGATCGTCAAGTTTGATGATCGCTTCGACCTTGCGTTCAAGGTTGAGACGCATAATCACCCGTCGGCGCTAGAGCCGTTCGGCGGGTCGAATACAGGAGTCGGCGGCGTTGTGCGCGATGTTATGGGCGTCAGCGCCCGCCCGATTGCCAACACGGATGTGCTGTGCTTCGGCTTGCCCGATACACCGCCGGAAAGTCTGCCGGAAGGCGTGTTACATCCCCGCCGCATCGCTGATGGGGTGATTCACGGCATCGAAGATTATGGCAATAAAATGGGCATCCCTACCGTGAGCGGGGCGATCATCTATCACCCCGGCTACACGGCGAATCCGCTGGTGTTTTGCGGGTGTTTAGGCTTGCTGCCACACGGAAGCCACCCGACCAACCCCCAAGCCGGCGATTTGATCATTGTGATCGGCGGGCGCACGGGGCGCGACGGTTTGCGCGGCGCGACCTTCTCTAGCATGGAGATGGATCAATCCACCAGCGAAATCGCGGGCAGTTCGGTGCAAATCGGACACCCCATTCACGAGAAGCAAACGCTCGAAGTTGTGCTGAAGGCGCGAGACGAAAAACTCTACCATGCGATCACGGACTGCGGCGCGGGGGGATTGTCCTCGGCGGTAGGCGAACTGGGGTCGAAAACGGGCGTCAAAGTTCAATTGACCGATGTCCCGCTCAAGTATCCCGGCTTGCGTCCGTGGGAAATCTGGCTGTCTGAGGCACAGGAACGCATGGTGTTCGCTGTGCCGCCGCAAAATTGGGATCGCCTCAAAGCGATTGCCGACGAACAAGAGATCGAAGCGGTGTGCATCGGCACATTCGAGTCGGATGGGCGGCTGAATCTACAATACGGCGATCAAGTGGTTGCGTCCATGTCGATGGATTTTCTGCATGATGGAATCCCGCGCAGACATTTGAAGGCGGTGTGGAATCAACCCACTTCCTCTACGCCATTAGCCTCACCCCCCGACCCCCTCTCCGAAAAGATGAGAGGGGGAGAAACGCACGCAATCTCGTCTCCCCTCCTCGAATTCGGGGCGGGGGCGGGGTCGAATCTTGAAATTGACCCCACCGAGTCGCTGCTGCAACTCCTCGCACATCCGAACATTCGCAGCAAAGAGGATGTGATCCGCCGCTACGATCACGAGGTGCAGGGCGGCACGGCGATCAAGCCGCTGACGGGCGCATGGAATCGCGGTCACAGCGACGCCAGCGTAATCGTCCCTCTGGGGACAGTGCAAGCGGGTGAACCTGTGAAAGGCGTGGCGATTTCGGCGGGCGTGTGTCCCGCTTATGGCGAAATTGATCCGTACATGATGGCGTGGGCGGCAATTGATGAGGCGTTCCGCAATGCCGTCGCGGTTGGCGCTGACCCTGATCAGATTGCGATTCTGGATAACTTTTGTTGGGGTAATCCGCTGCTGCCAGATCGTTTGGGGTCGCTGGTACGCGCTTCTCAAGGCTGCTATGACGCGGCGGTTGCCTACAATGCGCCGTTTATC